>SOJS01000082.1 GCA_004376435.1 Dehalococcoidia bacterium | reverse complement strand
ATCCAGGCTATCCCTGATATCCACTCGGTGAAGCTGGTAAAGCTATAAAGCGGTCTGCTCACTCTCAGGACTAGGTTCGTCTTTGGGCTCTTCACCTTCTCTTCGGCGTCTGGGAGAGCGTTTGCCCGCCCACAGACCGCGGAAGAAGTGTCGGTCCAGTAGATGCCGATTATCAGCTACACTTAACAGGTCTTTTGATGCCCCGCTCTCAAAGTAGGCTACCTCAACATGCTTGCCCATATTCTTCACTGCCTGAAGGGCATAGGCAAAATCAGAGTCCCCGCTCACCAAAACAGCCACATCATAGAAATCATTCCAGGCAAAATAGAGCAAGTCGGTAGCCAGCATAATATCTATCCCCTTCTCCACAGGGACGCCCTGTGCCAGCTTCGTGCTTCCCAGCCTCACCTCAAGATAGGGCGTCTTGCGCAGGATATCAAGGAATTCCTGCTGTTCCCGATAGCTCTCCGGTCTCTGGTTGGGATCTCTTAAGACATTGTAATAATATGTTCGGAACTGACGCCTTGAGCCACAGAGCTTATTGGTGAACTCAGTGAAGTTGAGGTTGTAGCGCTTGAAATTACTGCGCAGAGCATGATATAGATTGCTCCCGTCAATGAAAATGGCAACTCTATCTTCCATAAACTACTCCTTACATCTTTAAATCAGCTAACTATCAATTCTGTTCATAGCCAGGATATTGCCATACCTCCGTCAACGCCCAGCACCTGCCCGGTGATATACCTTGCCTCCTCTGAAGCCAGAAAGGCGACCGCCTCAGCCACATCCCGGGGCAAGCCAAAATAGCCAAGCGGAATCCGCTTCCTCACCTCCTGCCTTAAGTTTTCCTCCAGATTTTCTGTCATCTCGGTATCAATAAAGCCGGGGGCGATAGCATTAGCCGTGATGCCACGAGAAGCCACCTCCTTGGCCACCGTCCGCGTAAAGCCAATAATGCCCGCCTTAGCCGAAGCATAGTTTGCCTGCCCTGGGTTACCGACCAAACCGACAATACTGGACAGGCTGATAATCCGCCCCCAGCGTTGTTTTACCATATATTTCAGCGCCGCCCTGGTGGTGAGAAAGACGCCTTTCAGGTTCACATTCAATACTCTGTCCCAGTCCTCATCCGTCATCCGCAGCAGCAGGCGGTCTCGGGTAATACCAGCATTATTCACCAAAATATCAACCCTCCCGTAGGTAGAAACCGCCCCCTCCACCAGCCGCTTCACATCCTCAGCTGAGCTGACATCAGCCAGAACTGCCAAGCCTGACCGCCCCATCGCCTTGATTTCCCCAACCACACTCTCAACCGTCTTCGCCTCAATATCGTTGACAACAACACTGGCGCCAGCCTCAGCCAGCTTCAGGGCAATCGCCCGCCCGATACCGCGACCGCTGCCGGTGACAATGGCTACTTTATTAGAAAGGTCCATCACCCATCTTCCTGACTGCCTCGGCATCGCCTATATTCAGGGTTTTAACATCGCTGTTTATCCGTTTAATGAGACCAGTCAGCACCCTGCCCGGTCCTATCTCAACAAAGGTGGTTACTCCGTTAGCCACCATATACTCAACTGAGCGCTGCCACTGAACGCAGTGACACAGCTGATGCAGCAGCTCCTTCTTGACTGCCTCAGCCGTGGTCAGCGGCTGGGCGGTGGTGTTGGCGATAATGGGAATGGCTGGATTTTTAAAATCAAGGGTAGCGATAACCTCAGTCATACCGTCAACCGCTGACTGCATCAATGGCGTATGAAAGGCGCCGCTTACCTGGAGCGGGATAACGCGGTAAGCCCCCCTGTCCCGGGCTAAATCCATAGCCTTAGCTATATTTTTCTCCCCGCCGCTGATTACCAGCTGACCGGGGCAGTTAATATTGGCGATACTGACACCAGCCTCAGCACAAACCTCGGATAGCATCCCTTCATCAAGGCCAATTATTGCCGCCATACCACCCGCTCTTTCCTGCCCCGCTTCCTGCATTAACCGCCCCCTCTGCCGAGACAGATAAACAGTATCGGCAAAATCAAGCACCCCAGCCACCGCCAGTGCGGTATATTCACCCAGGCTGTGACCAGCCACAAAAAGGGGAGCCGCCTCCTTCCTGCCACTTACTTCCTTAACAGCCATCAAGCAGGCATAGCTGACGGTGACAACGGCCGGCTGGGTATTGATGGTCTGACGAAGCTCGTCCTCAGAACCTTCAAAGCATAATCGGGAGAGAGAAAACCCCAGCCTCTCATCAGCCCCCTCAAAGACCTTTTTAGCGGAAGCAAAATCATGATAAAGGTCGTTCCCCATACCGACCGACTGCGAGCCCTGACCGGGAAAGACATAGGCTACCCCTGCCGTCTCAGCCACTTAAACCCCTCCCTAGCAATTTTTAAGGCTATCACCCCACCTGCCTTTTCTGGCTTTTCTTTGGCTTCTCAATCTC
>SOJS01000033.1 GCA_004376435.1 Dehalococcoidia bacterium | reverse complement strand
AGCAGGCAGTCATCCCCATGCCCACAGTAGAGACCATCTACGAGGTGCCGCTGGTTCTGGAGGAGGAGGGGCTGGGGCAGCTGGTTGTGGATAAACTTGGTATTAAGACACGTCCGCCAGACCTGAGCCAGTGGCGGGAGATGGTTAATTGCCTCAAGGAATGCCATGAGCCGATAAATATTGCCCTGGTGGGCAAATATGTGGAGTTGCAGGATGCCTACTACTCAGTTCGGGAGGCATTATGCCATGCCGCCCTGTATCACGGCCGGGGTTTTAATCTCTTCTGGGTCCCCTCCGAGGAGCTGGAGGGGAACGGCAGCGAGGCTCTGCTGCGTTCTGCTCAGGGTATCATCGTCCCTGGCGGCTTTGGCGTCAGGGGGATTGAGGGCATGGTAAGAGCCGCCAGTTATGCCCGAAGCAACGAGATTCCCTACCTGGGGTTGTGTTTGGGGATGCAGGTTATGGTGATTGAGTTTGCCCGCTATGCCCTAAACTCAGATAAGGCAAACTCCACTGAGTTTGACCCGGCCACCCCTTACCCTGTCATTGACCTTCTTCCCAGACAGAAGAAGATACGGGACAAGGGCGGCACCATGCGCTTGGGCAACTACCCCTGTCAGCTGGTTGGGGGCAGTCGGGCGGCTAAAGCCTATGGGCAGAGCCTGGTCTATGAGCGCCACCGCCACCGTTATGAGTTTAACAACAAGTTTCGCTCTCAACTGGAGGCGGCGGGGATGGTTTATAGTGGACTGTCCCCTGACGGCAGCCTGGTGGAGGTCTGCGAGCTGGCTACCCACCCCTGGATGGTGAGCTGCCAGTTCCATCCTGAATTTGACTCCCGCCCCAGTTGTCCCCACCCCCTGTTCCGCGATTTTATTGATGTCGCCAAGGATGTCCTGCGAGAGGGGGCTCAGCCGCCGCTACCCCTCTCTTCAGGTTTGTGATAGAATACCGCCACCTAAAGGGTGTAATGTAGGCAAGTTTTAAATTCTAAATACTAATATCTAAACCCTAAACAAATCCAAAGCCCTAATGACAGAAACATTTAGGATTTTGGATTTTGAAATTGTTTAGTATTTGGTGCTTAGAATTTAGGATTTCACCGTTAGAATTTAGTATTTTCTCTGAAGGAGATTTAGAGTTTGGAGCGAAGCTCTTATGCGCATCTTTCTTGACACGGCTAATATTGACCAGATTAGAAAAGCAGCCAGACTGGGTGTTGTCAGCGGCATTACCACCAACCCGACTCTGGTGGCTAAAGAGGGGAGCGCTGACTACCAGGCGGTGATTAAAGAAATCTGCTCCATTATCCCAGGGTCAGTCTCGACTGAGGTGCTGGCGGAAGAAACCGAGGCAATACTCAAGCAGGCACGGGACATTGCCACCTGGGCGCCCAATGTCGCCATCAAAATTCCAGCCACCACTGTTGGGCTGGAGGCAACATCAGTCCTGGCTAGCGAAAAGATAGAGGTGAACTTTACCCTGTGCTTCTCCCTGAATCAGGCTCTGCTGGGGGCGCTGGCTGGTGCCACCTATGTGAGCATCTTTGTTGGTCGGCTGGATGATGCCGGCCATGATGGTATGGAGATAGTAAAGGACACGGTTGAGGTATTTAAGCAATATGAACTTTCCACCCAGGTGATTGCCGCCAGTATTCGTCACCCTCAGCATTGCCTGGCGGCTGCCAGGGCAGGGGCTCATATTGCCACTGTTCCTTACAAGGTCCTGATGCAGATGATAGAGCACCCCCTTACCGATATCGGTATTGCCCGCTTTCTGGATGATTGGCGGCGCCTTTCAAGCGGGTAAAAATTAAAAACGCGACCAGCTATCACCTTGGAAACCATTCCTTTATTTCCTTCAAGGGGGAAGATTAAGGCAGTGAGGTTAAGAAAATGAACATTACGGAACTGGAAAAGAAAAGCAAAGACGAGCTGATTGAGCTGGCTAAGGAGGCCGGTATCACCAGCTATGCCGGCCTCAAGAAGCAGGACATTGTGATGCGCCTGCTCAAGGCGAGTGCCGAGCAGCAGGGCAATATCTTCTGTGGCGGTATTCTGGAGACTATGAGTGACGGCTATGGCTTCCTCAGACAGGAGACTTTGCTACCTGGTGCCACCGATGTCTATGTCTCCCAGTCCCAGATACGCCGCTTTGGTCTGCGCACCGGTGATATGGTTGCCGGTCAGGGCAGACCACCCCGAAATGGCGAAAAGTACTACAGTATGCTTCGGGTAGAGGCAGTTAATGACCTTGACCCCGAGCTGGCTAAATCCCGACCCTCCTTTGGCTCACTCACCCCAACCTTCCCCGACCAGCTGATTAACCTCGAGACCTCACCTGATAACCTCTCCACCCGACTTTTAAACCTCATTGCCCCTATCGGGCGGGGACAGCGGGGCTTGATTGTGTCCCCACCCAAGGCAGGTAAGACAATACTGCT
>SOJS01000059.1 GCA_004376435.1 Dehalococcoidia bacterium | reverse complement strand
TGCCTATTTTATCAAGCCCCGGCAGCATTTTGCTTACCAGCTCCCTGGCTTCACCCAGGGTAGTATTCATCTTCCAGTTGCCGGCAATCAGCGGCACTCGCATTTTAGTCTCCTTAAGCACCAAATTTAGTCAGCTTGCCGGCATGAGCCATTGCCAGAGGCATAACCTGAGTCGCCGGTAATCGCCCCAGCCCGCCGCTGACACAGGTTGACTCGGAGAACTCCCTTACCTTATCCGGGCGGCACCACTTAGAAGAAAGCAGAACAGGCACCGGGTGCCAGCTATGACCTTTTAGGGTAGCCGGCGTTGAATGGTCGCCGGTAACGACAATGACATCCGGCTTCAGGCTAATAAGAGTGGCCAGCGCCCTATCAGCCTCCTCAATAACCCTGACCTTGCCCTCAAAGTCGCCATCCTCACCAGCCAGATCAGCCTCTTTTATGTGAAGGAAAAAGAAGTCATAGCCGGCGTAGTTCTGCTTCAGGGTGTTAAATTCCGCCTCCATAGTGGCTCCTGTCTTAAGAACCTCCATGCCCACCAGTTTAGCTATTCCCCGATACATAGGATAGCTGGCAATAGCCGCCGGCTTTAGCCCGTAAATTTCACCCATAGTGGGAAAGTGGGGTCGCTGGGAGAAGCCACGCAGTAAAACCATGTTGGCTGGGTGGTGCTTGGCTAGGACCGCTTTGGCTTTATCCATAAACTGGTTGGCAACAGATGCCATCCGGCTGGCTTCCAGGCAGAGGGCGTTAATACTCCTCGGGGCGGCCCCTGTGTGCTGGAGGTCAGAGTCGCTGATGTCAGGTAGCAGCCCCTCCCCCCGAAAGATAGCCACCAAGCGGTGCCCCCTGACGGGACGAACCAGAATTTTGACCTTATCTATTACCAGTCCGTCAAGCAGCTTACATAGCCTGGTGCATTCTTCAGTGGAGATGCGCCCGGCGCGGCGGTCAGTAACCAGACCATTTTTATTAACCGTGCAGAAGTTTCCTCGGGCGGCAATATCCTCCCCCTCAAGGTCAAAATCTATCCCCACTGCCTCCACCACCCCCCGACCAACCTCAAAGCTTATTGGGTTGTAGCCAAAGAGAGCCAGGTGAGCCGGTGAACTGCCTGGTGTTACCCCCGGGCTTACCGGGTCAATAAGACCGCAGACTCCCTTTTCCGCCAGGCTGTTCATGTTGGGCGTCCTGGCTGTCTCCAGCTCTGTCTTGCCGCTTTTGTCGGGCAGCCCGCCCAGTCCATCAATAACCACCAGGACAATCTTGGTCGGTGAAGGGGTAGAAATGAGCTCAATAAGCTCCAGATTAACTGAATCCATTATCACTACACCTCCTTATCTATCAGCACCTCAACACCGGGCAGTATTTTGCCGCTTAAAAATCTGAGCGAGGCACCGCCGCCGGTTGAGACAAAGGTCATCTTATCGGCTAGCTCCATCTCGGTTACCACCTCAGCGGTGGAGCCGCCGCCAATTATAGTTGTGCTTGTAAGGTAAGCAAGCAGTTTAGCCATCGCCTGTGTTCCAGTAGCAAATCTGGCTATCTCATATATACCCAGTGGTCCGTTCCAGAAAACTGTCTTACACCCCTTTAGCTCACGGGAGAAAGTATCAATGGTGCGTGGTCCTATATCCACAATCCTGAAATCGGGGGGTATCTTTTCCACAGGCACCACTTTGACTTTAACGGCGGCACCGATTTCGTCGGCAACAACCGCATCAAGCGGCAGCAATAAGCGTACCCCGTTGTGAGCCGCTTTTTCCATGAGCTCATTAGCCGTGCCCAGTCGGTCAGTTTCCACCAGCGATAGCCCTGTTTCATAGCCTTTAGCCTTGAGGAAGGTAGCTGCCATGCCGCCGCCAATTAGAATAAGGTCCACCTTATCCATAATGTTCTCCACCATACCAACTTTATCGCTCACCTTGGCACCGCCAAGAAGGGCGGCAAAGGGGCGGGCAGGCTTTCCTAGAATACTTCCCAGACCTTTTATCTCCTTCTCCAGCAATAGTCCGGCTACTGCTGGCAGATACTTGGCAACACCAACTATTGAGGCATGACAGCGATGGGCGGCACCAAAGGCATCATTAACATAGATATCAGCCAGCTTAGCCAGCTCTTGAGCAAATGAAGGGTCATTTTCCTCTTCCTCGACATGAAAACGAACATTCTCCAGAAGCAGGATATCGCCGCTGGCTAGTTTTTCTACCGCCTTCTTCACCTCAGGGCCGATACAGTCAGCGGTTGTCGCCACTGGCTTTGCCAGAATCTGGGACAGCCGCCTGCCAACAGCAGTTAATCTCAGCCCGGCCACTACCCTTCCCTCAGGACGCCCCAGATGGGAGCAGAGGATAACTTTTGCCCCCTTCTTCACAAGGTATCTGATAGTTGGTAGTGTTGCCTGAATACGGCTGTCGTCAGTTATAGCTCCAGTCTTCTCATTTAAGGGGACATTGAAGTCCACCCTGACCAGAACCCTTTTATCCTCAACCTCTATGTCGCCGACAGTCATCTTTTGCATCTAGCTCTCCTTGGAGTATCTGGGAGCCTAAACAGATAAATATCAGGTGTCAGCAAAGACACCTGATATTTCAGCTCTTGCTCTAATGCGCTAAAGATTAACAAATCTACTATGCTATCTCCCTAATACCTTAGCTCCAAGACTGGGAAATAGGGTTAAGACCTGCTGGGCTATCCCTTTGGCGTCAAGATTATACTTGGAGCGAAGAATAGCCTGAGACCCCTGCTCGACAAACTCATCAGGGATGGCAATACTCTTTACCTCAATATCAGCCACCCCTGAGTTTTGCACAAGTTCAACAACACTACTACCAAAGCCGCCGCTGAGGACATTCTCCTCAACCGTAATTAGGCGCTTAATATCGCCGGCGATGTCTACTATCAGCTCACAGTCCAGTGGCTTGGCAAAGCGGGCATTGACCACAGTTGCTTCAATCCCACGGGAGGCTAACTCCCGGGCAGCCTCAACAGCCGGGGCGACCGTGGCACCAATAGCCAGCAGGGCGACATCCTCACCGAATCTTACTACTTCTCCTTTGCCAATGGGGATAAGGTGAAGCTCTTTATCCAGCTCTACCCCCAGCCCCACATCACGCGGATATCTGATAGCCATCGGGCGCCCTGAACTGACAGCGGTATAGAGCAGGTGCTGGAGCTCATTTTCATCCTTGGGTGCCGAGACAATTAAATTTGGAATTAGTGTCAGGTAGGAAATGTCAAAAGTTCCCTGATGCGTCTTGCCATCCTCGCCAACAATGCCACCACGGTCAATGGCAAAGGTAACCGGCAGCTCCTGAAGGCAGACATCATGAATAATCTGGTCAAAGGCACGCTGGAGGAAGGTGGAGTATATAGCCACAATAGGGGTAAAACCCTGACAAGCCAGCCCAGCAGCAAAGGTAACGGCGTGTTGTTCACAGATGCCAACATCAAAGACTCGCTTTGGGAACTCGCTGGCAACAATACTCAGGCAGTTTCCCTCCGGCATAGCCGGGGTAACCGCTACCAGCTTGGGATTGTCACGAGCCAGGCGGAGCACAGTCTGGGCAAAGACCTCGCTATAGGTTGGTATCTTCTTCGGGCTGTCACTGCTAGGGGGCACACCATGGAAGTAAACAGCATCCTTTTCTGCCGGCAGATAGCCCTTGCCCTTAGTGGTAACAATATGGACAAAGGTTGGCTTGCGATGGTAGTCCCGTGCCTGGGTAAGGGCTTTTTCCAGTTCAGCAATATCATGCCCGTCAAAGGGACCCATATAGGTGAAGCCAAGCTCCTCCCAGATTAGCGTTGGCATAACCAGCCACTTAAGCCCGCTCTGGACCCGCTGGCTTGCCTGCCACAGCCTTTTGCCCAGCGGCAGGGTGGTAATTACCTGTCTTGCCTCCTCCTTTGCCTGACGGTAGCGACGGTTAAAGCGCACCTTGCTTAACAGTCTGGCGAGGGCACCAACCGAGGGTGATATTGACATGCCGTTATCATTGAGAACGACAATGAGCCTGGAGCCTAGATGCCCTGCCTGATTAAGTGCTTCCAGCGCCATGCCGCCGGTTATTGCCCCATCACCGATAACCGCCACTACCTGGTAATTATCTCCGGCAAGGTCACGGGCAATGGCCATACCCAGAGCCGCTGACACCGAGGTGCTGGCATGACCAGCCCCAAAGGGGTCATGCTCACTCTCACGGCGGCAGGTAAAGCCTGATATCCCTCCGTATTGACGCAGGCTGGCAAAGCGCTGCCGCCGACCGGTAAGCAGTTTGTGGACATAGCTCTGGTGGCCAACATCCCAGATAATCTTGTCTTTAGGGCTATCAAAGACACGGTGCAGGGCAATAGTAAGCTCAACCGCCCCCAGATTAGAGGCTAGATGACCTCCATTGGCGGTTACTGTAGCCACCAGTTCCTGCCTGATCTCGGTAGCTAATTGCTTGAGCTCTGATGGCGCCAAACCTTTCACATCTGTAGGGCTATCTATTTTTTCCAGTAGTCTCAAAGCTTTGCCTGCTCAGCAATTAAATTTGGAGGTTGGATTCATACTAGCAATATAAGGGAAAGGTTGTCAAGCTGTTGCCATGTGTCACCTTGACGCCAACTGTGCCTCTTTGCTACACTGCCAGCGAGTATTTTCTTTAATAGTGGCATAAGGCAAAAGCATGTCCCCTGAAGAGCTTCTCAGCCTAGGTTTTTCCAGAGAGCTGGTGGTGATTATTATTGCCGCCCTGCCTATTTTTGAACTCCGCGGCGCCCTGCCGGTGGCAATAAACCTTTTTCGCTTCCCGTGGTATTACGCCCTTCTCCTGGCTATCATCGGCAACCTGCTGCCGGTACCTTTCATCCTGCTTTTCCTTGATGCCATTTCTCGCCGGCTGGGCAAAATAGCTATCCTTGACCGTTTTTTTGGCTGGCTTTTTGCCCGCGCTAGAAGGCAGGGCGGTATTGCTAAAAGGTATGAGCGCATCGGTCTGGCGCTATTTGTGGCTGTTCCCCTGCCAGTCACCGGTGCCTGGACAGGTTCGCTGGTGGCGGTTCTTTTCGGCTTAAAATTCGGTCATGCCTTTCTGTCTATCTTTATCGGAGTTTTTATTGCCGGTGTAATCGTTACCTGCCTCAGCCTCCTTGGCTGGGTGGGAGCGGTAATTGCCGGTGTTGGGCTTAGCCTGCTGGCTATCCTTAGTCTGTGGCGGGCATCAAGATAGCGCCGCTGGAGAACCGCTAGCTATAAAATGTTGCCAAAGTTAGTAAAAAGTGGTATAATGTTAGTTTAGTAAGTTAAAAAAGCCTTTAAGCTGGTCCGGTGAGGCTGGCAAGGGGAAGTTAAATTAAGTTGGATGGTAATACCTCTTGCTGACACCGGCAAGAGGTATTTTTATGTCAAGAAAAATCATACTGACCGCAGACGACATCAGGCGAACCCTGACCCGCATTGCCCATGAGATTATTGAGCAAAATAAAACTACCCAGCAGCTGATACTGATTGGTGTCCATACTCGCGGTTTCCCTCTGGCGAAACGGCTGGCGGCTAACATAAATAAACTTAATGAGCTAAAGATACCGGTTGGTGCTCTGGATATCAGGCTTCATCGTGATGACCTTTCCCCATTAAATCGGCGACCGGTTGTCCAGAGCACTGACATCCCGGTTGATATTAACGGCAAGGCCATAGTACTGGTTGATGATGTCCTTTACACCGGGCGCAGCATTCGCGCCGCCATGGATGCCCTTATTGGCATGGGCAGACCGCAATCAATACAATTAGCCGTGCTTATTGACCGTGGTCACCGTGAGATGCCGATACGGGCTGACTATGTCGGCAAGAATATACCAAGCTCCAGACACGAGGAGATACAAGTCAAGCTGATGGAAACTGACGGCATAGATGAGGTAGCCATCGTCAGTGTCATCAAAACCCGACCACCAAGGGATAAAATGGAGAAAGTCGGCTACTTCAGAAGGAGTTAATAATGGCTCTGGCAAATAGAAGTCTGGTAACTATAGATGACCTAACTAACGGCGAAATAGAGGCACTGTTTTCCCTAGTCGATGAGATGTCAGACTCTATAGACAGGCAGTCTGATATATGCCGGGGTAAGGTAATGGCTAGCCTTTTCTTTGAGCCCAGCACCAGGACACGGCTATCATTTGAGGCGGCAATGCAACGGCTCGGGGGCAGTGTTATCAGTGCCGCTGATGCGAGCGCTACCTCACTGGCTAAGGGGGAAAGCATTGCCGATATGGCCAGGGTGGTCGGCAGTTATGCCGATATCATTGTCATCCGACACCCCTGGGAGGGAGCGGCTAAGGTAGCCGCTGATTATGCCGGTATCCCGGTAATAAATGCCGGCGACGGCGGTCATGAACACCCAACCCAGACCCTGTGCGACCTCTACACCATCAAGAAGGAGAGGCAGACCATCAAGGGGCTGAGGATTGCCCTCTGGGGAGACCTAAAGTATGGGCGAACAGTGCATTCCCTGACCTATGCCCTAGCCAGGTTTGGTGCCACTATTCTCTTTCGCCCTGGGCCGGGTCTTGAGCTACCCGAGCATGTTATCCGTAAGCTGACCACTGAATACGGGGGTGAACTAAACAGGTATGAGACTCTAGGTCAGGTGGTTAAAGAAGGGCTTTTCCCTATGGATGCCATCTACATAACGCCAAGCAGCCCACACCAGCTGGCGATGATGCCCGACATCAGTATTCAGGTAGAACTGAAGAGCGGAGTTGATGCTCTTTATGTCACCCGCCTGCAAAAGGAAAGGCTTAATGCCACCGATGAACAGCAGAAAAAAGGGAAATACCCGGTGATAAATAAGAAACTCCTCAAGGAAAAGGAGTTTAAGCGCAC
This sequence comes from Dehalococcoidia bacterium, assembly GCA_004376435.1. Lineage (GTDB taxonomy): Bacteria > Chloroflexota > Dehalococcoidia > Dehalococcoidales > JAUVZE01 > SOJS01. The sequence goes on along the minus strand of SOJS01000059.1, from coordinate 1,872 downwards.
TCTGGTTATGCATCCCCTACCCCGGGTTGATGAGCTGGCTTATGAGCTGGATGCCGACCCAAGGAGTATGTACTTTAAACAGGCTGCCCGGGGGGTGCCGGTCAGGATGGCACTAATAGCCCTTTTGTTAGGGGCTAAAGAGGTTCCAGTTACGGAAAAGGACTCCTTTAGCCGAAAGATAGATTACCCCTGCTACCGGCGGGGTTTTGGCGTTAAGTGCTCCAATCCAAAATGTGTGTCCAGACAGGAGACAGAAACCAAGTATATTAAGCCCCAATTCAAGATAGTGGCTAATCAGCCTCTAACCTTGAGGTGTATCTACTGCGAACATGAAGTCCACCCCGGCTATATTGCCAGTTCCGACTGGCATGAGGGCAGATTGAGTAACAAAAAGTATCATAGTGCTAATAGCCACTGGGCAAGAAAAATAAGAGCCGAGAATCTCATTGTCTTTGATTCTGAGATTGAAGCTGAGGCTTGTGGCTTCAAGCCCAGCAGCTACACCAAGATGCCGAAGCAAAAAGGGCAAAGAAAAGAAAGCAGGAAAAAGTGAAGCCGATACTTATTCAGGGTGGTCGGATAATTGACCCCAGCCAAGGAATAGACAAGGCAGGCGACTTGCTTATTGCCGAAGGCAAAATCTCAAAGCTGGGCAAGGTGCCTCCACCCAAGACAAATTATGATATTCTGCCCGCCGAGGGGCTGATAGTCTGCCCCGGCTTTATTGACCTCCACTGTCACCTGCGGCAGCCCGGCTTTGAGGAGAAGGAGACCATTGCCACCGGCACCCAGGCAGCTGCCAGAGGTGGCTTTACCACAATATGCTGCATGCCCAACACCAATCCCCCCCTGGACAATCCAGCTACCATAGATTATGTAAAGTCCACTGCCGCCGCTGAGGGGATGGTTCAGGTGCTGCCAGTAGGCTGCGTTTCTAAAGGCAGAAAGGGGAAGAGGCTGACTGAGATGGACAAGCTGGCTTCAGCCGGGGTAATTGCCTACAGTGATGATGGTCGCCCGGTCACTAGCTCCCATCTCATGCGCCAGGCGCTAAAGAGTAGCCATACCCTTGGTCTGCCGGTTATTAACCACTGTGAGGATATAGCCCTGACTAAAGGTGGACAGATGAATGAAGGCACAATATCAACCAGATTGGGTCTGCGGGGAATACCAGCCGTGGCTGAAGAGACAATGGTCGCCCGTGATATTGCCCTTGCCCAGCTCACCGGCGGCTGGTTACATATTGCCCATGTCAGCACCAGGAACTCGGTTGACCTTATCCGCCAAGCCAAGAAAAAAGGCATTGCGGTTACGGCTGAAGTTACCCCACACCACCTCACCCTGACCGAGGAGATAGTCATTAGCTACAATACCAACGCCAAGGTAAAGCCGCCGCTGAGAACCAGACGTGACATTAACGCCCTTATTCATGGGCTTAATGACAATACCATTGATGTTATCGCCACTGACCATGCCCCTCATACTGAAGCTGATAAGCGGCGCCAGTTTAACCTTGCTCCTTTTGGCATCAGCGGACTGGAGACAGCACTGGGCAGTTTGATGGGGCTGGTGCATGATAAGCAGCTAGCCCTACCCACCCTTATCGCCAAGCTTACCTTTGAACCGGCCAAGATTATCGGTAACCAGCATGGCAAACTGGGCACACTGGCTGTCGGCGCCGGGGCTGATGTTACTCTCCTTGACCCCAATATGGAATGGGTTGTTAATACCAAAGATTTTGTCTCCAAGGGCAGGAATACCCCCCTGGCTGGCTCTGTCCTTAAAGGCAAGGTGATGGCAACCATATTTCAGGGGAAGCTGGTCTATAAAGACGACTCTATTACCGTGAAGGAGAGTTAAAGAGAGGCGAAG
>SOJS01000010.1 GCA_004376435.1 Dehalococcoidia bacterium | reverse complement strand
ATGCCAGTGTAGCTCAGGGGTAGAGCAGCGGTTTCGTAAACCGCCGGTCGTCAGTTCGAATCTGACCGCTGGCTTTAATTTAGTTTGATGAAGCGCTTTCGGCTAATAGAGCACACCGCTGATACCGGGCTGATTGCCTACGGCAGTAGTCTGGCGGAAGCCTTTGGCAATGCCGCCTATGGTCTTTTCTCAATTATTGCCGAGCTTGATAGGGTGAGGGAGACGGAGTCACTGCCGGTGATAGTAAGCGCTGAAGATAGTGAGGAGCTTCTGTTTGAGTGGCTTAATCACCTTATCTATATCTTTGAGGTGAAGCATCTGCTCTTAAAGAAATTTGACATAACTAAATTTACTGAGCACGGGCTTGAGGCTGTCTGTTGGGGGGAGAGGTATGACTCATCGCGACATCAGTTGAAGATAGGGGTGAAATCAACCACCTATCATATGCTTGAGATAAACAGAGAGAAAAACACGGTTCGGGTTATCTTTGATGTCTAGGGGGGAAGATGGCTAAGCGGGTAGGTTTGCTGGAAAAAATAGACGATTACCGCTGGCGGATACCAAAAAGCTATAAGAGCGGGATGCGGGTTGATGGGCTGGTGTTTGCCAGCCAGGAACTGCTTGGCGATATAGAGCGGGAGCAGGCACTGGAGCAGGTAGCCAATGTTGCCTTCCTGCCCGGCATTGTCGGTCATTCTCTGGCTATGCCTGATATCCACTGGGGTTATGGTTTCCCCATCGGTGGGGTGGCGGCGATGAAATTAAGTGACGGCGTGGTCTCGCCGGGAGGGGTTGGCTTTGATATCAACTGTGGCGTTCGCCTGCTGCGGACAAATCTATTGGAGGCTGAGGTCAGCCCTAAGATAAAGGAGCTTATTGATGCCCTCTACCGCAATGTCCCTTCCGGGCTTGGTTCAGAGGGCAAGATAAGGCTGCGTCATGGCGAGATTGATGATGTTCTGGTCAAGGGAGCTCGCTGGGCGGTGGAGAAGGGATACGGCCACCCCGAGGACCTGGAGACTACCGAGGAGAGGGGTGAGATGAGCGGTGCCGACCCGGCTTGTGTCAGTAAAAAAGCCAAGCAGCGCGGCATACCCCAGCTGGGCACACTGGGCTCGGGGAACCACTTCCTTGAGGTAGCCATAGTTGACCAGCTTCAGGAGGCGGCTATTGCCAAGAGGATGGGCATTGACCAGATAGGGCAGGTTGTGCTCCTTGTCCATTGTGGCTCGCGGGGGCTGGGGCACCAGGTTGCCGGTGACTACATTGGCGAGATGGTTAAAGCCATGCAGAAGTATAAAATTGAACTGCCTGACCGCCAGCTTGCCTGTGCCCCCATCGATTCCGGGGAGGGGCAGGCTTATCTGGCGGCGATGAGGTGTGCTGCTAACTATGCCTGGGCTAACCGCCAGTGCATCGCCCACTGGGTGCGGGAGACTTTCTGTCAGGTGCTGGGAAGGAGCGAGGCAGAGGCGGGGCTGGAGCTTATCTATGATGTCACCCATAACATTGCCAAGATAGAGGAGCATAAGCTGGATGGCAAAAAGGTTGAGCTCTGTGTCCACCGTAAGGGAGCTACCAGAGCCTTCCCCGCCGGCCACCCCGACCTCCCTCAGAAGTATATTGATATTGGTCAGCCGGTATTCATTCCCGGGGATATGGGGCGGTTCTCTTATGTGCTGGTGGGGACGGAAGCGGCGATGAAAGAGAGCTTCGGTTCTACCTGTCACGGTGCCGGCCGGATCAAGAGTCGAGCCGCCGCCAAGCGCGAGCTCAGGGGGGAGGCGGTGCTCCAAGACCTTCAGTCGCGGGGCATAACTGTCAAGACAGGCAGTCTGAAGGGTCTGGCTGAGGAGGCACCCCAGGCTTACAAGGATGTGAGCATGGTTGTTGCCGTGGCGCATAATGCCGGCATCTCCCGCATTGTTGCCCGCACCCGACCCATCGGGGTGATAAAGGGCTAGTTTGTTCCTCAAGGCTTGACGCCAGAGAGGACAGGGCATTATTCTACTTAATAGTGTATCGGACAAGGACAGATGAGCCAGTTTATTGATAAGCTAAAGCAGGCTTCCCAGGCTGAACCCAAGCCGATGGGGTTCAGGGCAGCTCGGTCAGCCTCGGGGAAGCCGAGGATGTTGCTCATCGCTAGTCTGGCGCGGGCTAAGATTGATAAGCTGACGGAGCGGGTGGCGGGGGCTGATGCCGGGCTGGTGCCTGTTTCTGAGCCGAGTTTGGGGGCGAAAGCCATGGAGCAGCTTACCCGGTTGGTGCCTGATATTCCCTGGGGTGGCTGGCTGGGGGGCATTGGCGAGGGAGAAGTCGGCAAGCTGGCGGGCTATGATTTTTTGGTTTTTCCAGCGGCGACGACATCACTGGTGTTAATTAACAATAAAACAGGTCGGATATTGGAGGTAAAACCATCACTGGCTGAGGGACTGCTGCGGGCAGTTGATGAGCTGCCGCTGGATGCGGTACTGGCTGTCGGCGAGGAAAATATTCTTACCTGGCACTACCTGATGTTTCTTCAGCGCTGTGCTGATTTATTCACCAAGCCACTGCTGGCGGTTATACCAGCCACGGTGTCCGCCAGTGAGCTGCAAATATTATGGGAGGCTGGGGTGGATGGGGTGGTGGTTAATATCAGCGCTGAGCTGGTGGTGGGGAGGCTGGGGGAACTGCGTCAGGAGATTGATAAGCTGACCTTCCCCTCACCACGAAAGCGGAGAAAGGTGGAAGCTTTACTGCCTCATATCCCTGTCAGCCAAGAGGTGGATAGAGAGTTTGAAGAGGAGTAGCCTAGTTTGCTGCTAGCCGCCTTTTGCCGGTGCTGACAGCTGCCATGACTTGCCTTCAGTAACAATGGCCGGGGCAATTACCATATCAACCTGGTGCATTTCTTTTATGGTGGCTACCCCGCAGGTGCCCATTGTCAGGCGAAGAGCCCTGACCATATTCTGGCTGCCACCGGTAACTGAAGCCGGACCAAGAAGAATCTGCTCCAGTGTAGCCGTGGTGCCGACCTTTATCCGTGTCCCTCGGGGCAGTGCCGGGTCAGGTTGCGCCATACCCCAGTGATAGCCCCGCCCCGGTGCTTCTTTTGCCTGGGCGAGGATAGAGCCGAGCATGACACCATCAGCGCCGGCGGCAAAGGCTTTGCACAGGTCGCCGCTGTTACCCATACCGCCATCAGTAATTATGGGCACATATCTACCTGACTGGCGCAAGTACTCATCTCTGGCGGCGGCACAGTCCATGGTGGCTGTTATCTGGGGGACGCCAACGCCAAGCACCTGTCGGGTGGTGCAGGCAGCACCCGGCCCCACCCCCACCAGAACTGCTGAGACTCCGGTTTTCATCAGCTCCAGACAGGCGCTGTAGCTGACGCAGTTGCCGACAATAATGGGCAGCGGTATTGACTGTTTAAGCTCGGAGAAGATTAGCCCGCGATAGCTTTTGGATATATGGCGGGCGGTGGTAACTGTGGACTGGACGGAAAAAATATCAGCCTTAGCTTCAGCAGCTATTGAGGCAAACCTTTTGGCGTTAGCCGGTGTCACCGAGACAGCACATACCGCCCCCGCTCGCTTAACCGCCTCAATCCGCTCCCCGATAAGGTTCTCTTTAATCGGCTGGGAGTAGACCTTCTGGATTAATGGGGTAACCTCACTGTCGGGGGCTTGGGCAATCTCAGCCAGTATCTCATCGGGATTTTCATACCGCGTCTGTATTCCTTCCAGATGGAGAATAGCCAATCCGCCTAACTTGCTCATCATGATGGCAGTGTTAACATCGGTCACGGCATCCATGGCTGAGGCGATAATGGGGATGGAGAAGGTAAGGTTATCTATCTGGAAGTCTATGTTTGTCTGGTCAGGGTTGATGGTGACATCTCCGGGGACGATAGCCACCTCATCAAATCCATAGGCGCGCCGCAGTTCCTTAAATTTGGGGGTAGCCATTATGCTCTCCTTCCTTAAAGAAAAACTATAGCAAAGGCTGACCTTCAAAGTCAAGAAAATCTCAAAGCTAGACGGGGGAAGGCGGTGTCGGTTATAATAGCTAAGTTGAGGATTGATAGCGGCCATGCCGACTCTTTATGTTGTTGCCACCCCCATTGGTAACCTGGAGGATGTCTCCCAGCGTGCTCTCAACATCCTGCGTCAGGTGAAGCTTATTGCTGCTGAGGACACGCGCCAGACAAAGCGGCTACTTAATGCCTATGATATTAAAACACCGCTGACAAGCTATCATGAGCACAATAAGTGGGCCAAGCTGGAGTATATCCTGAACTTTCTTGGGGATGGCGATGTGGCTCTTGTCTCCAGTGCTGGTATGCCGGGCATGTCTGACCCTGGTTATGAGCTGATTGTCGCCGCCAGCCAGCGGGGTATTGCTGTGGTGCCTATCCCGGGACCGTCGGTTATTGTCACGGCGCTGGTCGTCTCCGCCCTGCCGACGGACAGGTTTATCTATCTTGGCTTTCTCCCCCGTAAGTCCAGTGGCCGGCGGCGTCTTCTTGAGGCAATTGCCGGGGGAAAGGAAACGATAATTGCTCTGGAATCGCCCCACCGACTGCCGGCGGCGCTAAACGATATTCTATCTGTTCTGGGGGATAGAAGGGTGGCAGTCTGCCGCGAGCTGACCAAGATTTATGAGGAGGTCTTCCGGGGGAGGGTAAGCCAGGCAATAGAGCACTTTACCCAGCCAAGAGGGGAGTTTACCCTGGTCATTGAAGGCGCGGCAAAGAAGGATAAACCGCAACTGACGCCGGAGATTGAACAGCAATTACGCAATATGCACCAATCAGGGCTGGCGGCTAAAGAGGCGGTGGCTAAGATGGCAGAAAAGAGCGGTCTATCAAAGAGGGAGCTATACCGCGCCTGGCTTGAGATAGCTAAATGAGAGGAGTTAAAAGATGCAATGTGGCTGCGTATCTTTAGGTGGCGTTAAGTGCGACGGCTGTCAGCGTGTTATCCCTTACCTTGGCCGTTATTTAATTGTTGAAGAGGAGGGTGCTGTTTTACGCCTGTGTGTTGATTGCTGTCTCAAGAAGGGTTGCGCTAACTATAAGCAGGACAAGGGCGAGCAGGTGCTGACCTTCTTTACCGGTGAGGGCTAGCCACTGGCTCTTTAGTTATGATAAAATGTTAGCCGGTTTGTTATGAGCGAGAGAATTTTTATCGGTGTTGCTTGGCCTTATGCTGATGGCCCGCTGCATTTAGGTCATATTGCCGGCGCCTATCTGGCGGCAGACATATTCGCCCGCTACCACCGCACCAAGGGGAATGAGGTATTAATGGTATCGGGGAGCGACCAGCACGGCACGCCGATAACTATCAAAGCCGAGCAGGAAGGAGCCAGCCCTGACCAGATAGCCGCCAAGTACCACCGCCAGTTTCTCAAGTCATGGCAGAAGTTAGGCATTTCCTTTGACTTATTCACCACTACCGGCACTGCCAACCATAGTAAGGTAGCGCAGGACATCTTCCTTACCCTGCTTGACAAGGATTATATCTATAAGGATACTGTATCCCAGCCCTATTGCCCTCAGTGCCAGCGCTTTCTACCTGACCGCTATATTGAGGGCATCTGCCCCTTCTGTGGCTCGGCTGGAGCCAGAGGTGACCAGTGTGATGAGTGCGGTAAGCCGATAAACCCGGTTGAGCTGACCAGCCCTCATTGCCGCCTCTGTGGTGCTGTTCCTCAGTTTAAGGATTCGGAGCATTTTTTTCTCAAGCTCTCTGTCTTCACCGATAAGCTTTTGACTTGGGTAAAAAAACAGAGCCACTGGCGGCAGAATGTGCTCAACTTCACCCGCCGCTATCTGGAGGGAGGGTTGAAGGACAGGGCAATTACCCGAGATATAGGCTGGGGCATCCCGATACCCCTGCCTGGCTTTGAGGGCAAGCGCCTCTATGTCTGGTTTGAGGCTGTCATTGGCTATCTCTCGGCGTCTAAGGAGTGGGCTAGCTCTACCGGGGATGGGGAGGGGTGGCGTCCTTTCTGGCAGAGTGATGCCAAAAGCTACTACTTTATTGGCAAAGACAATATCCTCTTCCATACCATTGTCTGGCCGGCAATGCTGATGGGCTACGGCGGCTTGAATCTGCCTTATGATGTGCCGGCTAACGAGTTTCTCACCATTGAGGGCAAAAAGCTTTCTACCAGCCGCAACTGGGCGGTCTGGCTGGATGACTATCTAGCTCGCTATCAGCCTGACCCGCTGCGCTATCTCTTCTCAATCAATATGCCGGAGACAGGGGATACTGACTTCTCCTGGCATGAGTTCTTCCGCCGCAACAATGATGAGCTGGTGGCTACCTATGGCAATCTGGCTCATCGGGTGCTCACCTTTACCTACCGCCACTTTGACGGCTGTGTGCCCGTGCCGGGGGAGCTTGATAGCCCCGGTCAGGAGATAATGAAGCAGGCTAAAGAGACCCTTGATACTGTGGGCAGCCTCCTTGACGGCTGCCATTTTAAGGAGGCAATAAAATCGGCAATGGACATAGCTCATAAGGCTAACCGCTACCTTGAGGAGACATCGCCGTGGAAAGTAATCAAAAAAGACCGCCAGGCTTCAGCCAATTCTCTGTATGTGGCTATTTTTGTGCTCTCCTGCCTTAAAACGATGCTCTATCCCTTCCTGCCCTTTAGCTCGCAGAGGCTGCATGAGCTTCTTGGTTTTAAGGGCAAGGTGGAAGACTATGGCTGGCAGTGGCAGGAACTGCCGCCAGGGCAAAGGCTACTGCCTCCCGAGCCCCTTTTTACTAAACTGGATGAGGAAACGGCGGCTGAAGAGGCGGCTCGGCTGGGGCATGCCCATTAAAGGAGGGGTTTTGCGGCTTAGCACTATCTATAAGTCCGTTCGGAAAGACATGGACAGGGTGGAGGAGGAATTAAAATCGGTCAGCAGGGTTGATTTTCCCTGGCTGTCCGAGCTGCTGGACTATAGTCTTGGCGGTGGTGGTAAGAGGATGCGGCCGGCGCTTACCCTGCTATCAGGCAGGTTTTATAACTACAACTTTGACCATCTGGTGCTGATGGCAACCTCTGTTGAGCTGATGCATGCCGCCACCCTGATTCATGATGATGCTATTGATAATTCCTCGGTTCGTCGCGGTCGAGCCACGGTTAATAAGGTTTGGGGTGAGGACAAAGCGGTGCTGCTGGGGGACTACCTCTTTGCCAAAGCAGGGGAGTATTGCGCCGACACCCAGAACCTGAGAGCCATAAAGCTCTTTACCCAGACTCTGGAGACTATTTCTGCCGGCGAACTAAACCAGATTTTTAATGCTTTTAACCCCAAACAGAGCCGCCAGCACTACCTGAAGAGGATTTCCGATAAGACGGCTGCCCTTTTTACTCTGGCTACTGAGTCAGGGGCTATCTTAAGTCAGGCTCCAGAGGAGGCGGTTAGGGCGCTGAGGGATTATGGTTATAACCTCGGTATCGCCTTTCAGATTGTGGACGATATTTTGGACTTTACCAGCACTGAGGAGGAGATGGGTAAGCCCATAGGCTCGGATTTAGCCCAGGGCACCCTTACTCTGCCGGCGATGCTCCTTCTGGAACGGCAGGGTGAAAATAATCCGGTAGCGGAGCTGTTTCGGGGTGGTGACAAGCAGAAAAATATAAAGCTGGCGCTGGAAACGGTCTGTAATTCGTCAATTGTTGATGAGTGCTATCAGGTTGCTTCGGATTACTGTGCTCAGGCTTGCCGCAGTCTTAGCCTCCTGCCGGATAACCCCACCCGGCGGACATTAGCCGAGCTAGCCGATTTTGTTATCCGCAGAAAAAGATAGCCGTAATTTAATTGGCTGGGGTGGCTGGGGAAGGCACCGGGGCGTCAAACAGCTTGTCCAGCGCTTTGCCTTCTATCGTTTCTTCGGTAATCAGTTTTTCGGCAATATGGACCAGTTTTGCCTTGTTTTCGGTGAGGAGCTTTTTGGCTGTTTCGTAGGCGCTGTTGATAATATTATAGACCTCTTCATCAATCTGCTCGGCTACCTTATCGCTATAGTCACGCTGCTCAGATATCTCACGCCCGAGAAAAACCAGCTCCTCCTTGTGACCAAATGTTCTTGGTCCTAGTTTGTCGCTCATACCAAAGTCGGTTACCATCTTGCGGGCAAGCTTAGTGGCCTGCTCAATATCATTCTGGCTGCCGGTAGTAGTCTCATTAAAGATTAACTTCTCGGCAGTATGACCGCCAAGCAGGGTGGCTAAGATATCCTTAAATTGAGAGCGCGTTAGCATGTAGCGGTCTTCGGTTGGTAGCTGTCGGGTGTGACCGAGGGTCATCCCGCGGGCAACTATGGAGATTTTATGTACCGGGTCGGCATTAGGCAGCATTCGGGCGACAAGGGCATGTCCTGCCTCGTGATAGGCGGTAATCCCCTTTTCCTTGGGGCTTATGCGGCGGCTTTTTCTCTCCGGTCCGGCGATAACGCGGTCTATTGACTCCTCAAGTTCCTGTGTCCCGATAGCCTGCTTGTCCCGTCGGGCGGCCAGAATAGCGGCTTCATTGACCAGATTGGCGAGGTCAGCGCCGCTAAAACCAGCAGTTTCTTTAGCCAGCACTTCTAGACTAACTGACTTATCCAGCGGCTTGCCATTGGAGTGGACTTTAAGAATGGCAATCCGCCCGTTAATATCCGGTCGGTCCAGGATTACCCTTCGGTCAAAACGACCGGGGCGCAACAGTGCCGGGTCAAGTATATCCGGTCGGTTGGTGGCGGCAAGGACAATGACACTGGTGTTGGTGTCAAAGCCGTCCATCTCCACTAGAATCTGATTTAGCGTCTGCTCCCTCTCATCATGGCTGCCGCCCAGCCCGGCACCACGGTGGCGCCCGACCGCATCGATCTCGTCAATGAAGATTATGCAGGGGGTGTTGCGTTTCGCCTGCGCAAAGAGGTCGCGCACTCGGGA
>SOJS01000019.1 GCA_004376435.1 Dehalococcoidia bacterium | reverse complement strand
TTTAAGTATCACCCTGACCACAACCATGATGACGGGGCGACGGAGAAGTTTAAGGAGATAAACGAAGCCTATGAGGTGCTCTCCGACTCGGAAAAGCGCACTGCCTATGACCACCTCGGTTTTGGTGGTGCTGATGGGATTTTCGGGCGCGGCTTTGAGGGGTTTGACTTTGGTGGCTTTGGCGACATCTTTGATGCTTTCTTTGGCGGGGCAACTACTGCCACCCGTCAGGCACCACGGCGTGGTGATGACCTGCGCTATAGCCTCACTATCACCTTTGAAGAGGCGGTCTCTGGTTGTGAAAAGGAGATAAATATAGCCCGCACCGAGAACTGTTCCCTGTGCCACGGTATCGGCTCCAAGCCAGGCAGCCAGCCCAGCCGTTGCCCGAATTGTAATGGCAGCGGGCAGGTGCGCCAGGTCAGACAGACCATCTTTGGCCGCTTCACCAACACCACCACCTGCTCTCAGTGTCATGGCGAAGGCAGAATTATCACCGAACCCTGTCCCCAGTGCCGGGGCACAGGCAGGGAGAAGCAGCGCCGCCGCATTCAGGTCATGATTCCAGCCGGCGTTGATGACGGCTCTCAAGTGCGTCTCAGTGGTGAGGGAGAGGTCGGGCTTAGGGGCGGTCTGGCTGGTAATCTCTATGTTACCCTGTCAGTGCTGCCTCACAAGTTTTTTACCCGGCTTGGTGATAGTATTCTCTATGAGCTGCCCATCAACTTCTCTCAGGCAGCTCTCGGTGATGAGGTAGAAATACCCACCCTTGATGGCAAAGCCAAACTCAAAATCCCGGCTGGCAGCCAGACGGGTAAAACCTTTCGTCTTAAAGGTAAGGGGGTCCCCTATCTGCACCAGAGTGGGTGTGGTGACCAGCTGGTTACCCTGATTGTGGTTACCCCCCAGTCACTAGATAAAAAACAACGCCAGCTTTTTGAGGAGCTAGCTTCAAGTTTGGGTCCGGATAATATGCCATCACCGGGAAAATGGCAGGGCTTGTTAGATAGACTCAAGAATACCTTCGGTGCCTGAAGAAAGAGAATAGCCCCCATCTATGCCCGGCTAACTCATGCCTGCCCTCAGTGCCCAGTAGCTCGGTTATTATCTGGCGAGGCTCAACGCTCTTATACAGCACCCGGTAAATCTTTTCGGTAATCGGCATCTCCAGCTGCAGTTTCTGGGCTATATTCCAGACAGCAACCGTGGTGCTCACTCCCTCAGCGACACCGTTCATTGAGGCGGTTATCTCCGCCAGCGAGCGCCCTTTGCTCAGCTCCATGCCGACATAGTGGTTGCGGCTTAGTGGGCTGGCGCAGGTGGCAATCAAATCACCCAGCCCAGCCAGCCCGGAGAGGGTGAGCGGGCTTGCCCCCAGAGCAACCCCAAGAGCTGCCATCTCGGTCAGGCCACGGGTGACAAAAGCGGCTTTGGCATTATCACCATAGCCTAAGCCATCAACCATACCCGCCCCCAGGGCGATGACGTTTTTTAGTGCCCCGCCCAACTCTACCCCGATAACATCGGTATTGGTATAGACGCAGAAATTGGCTGTCGTCAGCAGCTTTTGCGCCTTTCTGGCGATAGCCTCATCCCCAGCCGCCACCACCGCTGATGCCGGCAGGCCATCAAGAATCTCTCTGAACAGATTAGGACCGGAAAGGATACAGATATTGGACCGGAAGCGGGGGTCTATCTCGTCAGCAATCACCTCAGACATACGCTTGTTGCTGCCAACCTCCAACCCCTTAGCGGCACTCACCACCAGCATTGACCCCCTGAGGTGGTCTTTGATAAGCTTTATATTCTGACGCATTGACTGTGATGGCACCACCAGGATAACGGCATTGGCGGAGGATAAAGCTTGGCGCAATGAACTGGTAACCGAAAATTGGGGGGAGAAGTTAACGCCAGGCAACAGGTGCGGGTCAGGACCTTTGCTTCTCAGCTTATCGGCTTCCTCCTCCGTCCGTGCCCACAGCCTGACCTCCAGTCCCTTATCGGCTAGCACCACCCCCAGAGTTATCCCCCAGGAAGTGGTGCCAATAATAGCCACCTTAGGCATATCCGCCCCGCTTTCTGTGTGGAGTCCCCAAAGGCTTAATTTTTGGGCTAAGCCGGCGGAGGCAGGTCCTTGACATTAACCTTTTCGCCCAGCTTGCGCTCCTTGCCCTGGATTAAACGGCTGATATTATCGCGGTGCATAATAATGATAATTATTGTGCCTACCAGGGTGTAAAATAGATATTCAATGGGGAAGCCGTTCATAATGGTCAGGGGCACCAATATGGCGTAGGCGCCAACTGCCCCGGCAATAGAGCCCAGCGAGGCAAACTTGGTTAAGCCGGCACCGATAATTAAAATCTCACCGCCAAATAGTGCTGCCGGTGGACAGAGGGCAATCAGTCCGCCGAAGAAGGTAGCCACCCCTCTCCCCCCCTTAAATTTAAGGAATATTGGCCAGATATGCCCTGCTATCGCCGCCAGAGCTGCCAAAACCTGGGCCACCAGCATGCCTAAGCCAAACTCGCCCACCGCCAGATACTCCCTGCCCACTATCAAACCGGCAAATACTACCGCCAGCACCCCCTTGGACACATCCAGGGTGACGACCAGTGCCGCCGCTTTTTTACCGGCTGTTCGCAGTACATTGGTGGCTCCTGACTTGCCACTACCGTGCTGCCTGACATCCGCCTTGGCCATTAGTCTGCCTATCAAGACACCAAAGGGAATGGAGCCGAGAAGGTAGCCGAGAACCACCACTGAGGCGAACTTGGCGACTATCATGACTCCCCCTTGGTCTTGAAGATTAAGCGGAGGGGGGTACCGTTAAAGCCGAATGAGCGGCGCAGCTTGTTCTCCAGATAGCGCCGGTAGGAGAAGTGGACTAGCTTGGCATCATTGGTAAAAAAGACAAAGGTTGGCGGGTTTACCTCTGCTTGGGTGGCGTACAAAATCTTCAGCCGCCGGCCGCCTTTTGGCGGCGGATTGTGAGCCGCCGCTGCTTGCTGAACCACACTGTTGACCTCGGCGGTAGGCAGCCGCTTGAGTCTCTCCTGGTATACCTGGCACGCCTCAGGCATTACCCTGTCCACCCCCTGCCCGAATTTAGCTGAAGTATAAATTACTGATGCATAGGGCATAAACTTGATTTGCCCATGAATGTATCTATTATACTCGGTTGTCCCTTTATCCGCAACCAGGTCCCATTTATTGACTACCAACACTACTCCCTTAGCCGCCTGCTGGATATAACCAGCAATATGAGTATCCTGGGCGGTTACCAGCTCGGTGGCATCAAGTATGAGCAGGACAATATCAGCCCGCTCGATCGCCCGCAGGGCACGAATAACGCTATACTGCTCCACCCCTGCTTTTAGCCGCCCCCGCCGCCTGATGCCGGCGGTATCAATAATTAGCACACTTTGCCCATTATAGTCAAACTGGGTATCTAGGGCATCGCGGGTAGTCCCCGGGGTGGTGTCAACAATAGCCCGCTCCTTGCCCAGAATGGCGTTGAGGAGCATTGACTTGCCAACATTAGGCCGGCCGACAATAGCTACCCTGATAAGGTCTGGCTCAGCCTTAATCGGCGGCGACGCCGGCAGCCGGCGGACTATGTTATCCATCAGTTCGCTGGTGCCCCGCCCGTGATAAGCTGAGATTGCCAGCACCTCCCCCAGCCCTAACTGATAGAATTCCCCTGCCCCAGCCTCCAGTTTGGCATTGTCTGCCTTGTTTGCCACCACTATAATCGGCTTATCTGAGCGGCGCAGCCTATCGGCTATTTCCAGGTCAGACGGTGTTATCCCTTCCCTGACATCCACCAGAAAAAGAATAACATCTGCCTCAGCAATAGCCGCCGCTACCTGACTGCTGACTCCTTGGGCTATAGGGGAGGGGGGCTTTAGCTCCAGACCGCCGGTATCAACTAGAGTAAAGCTGGTCTCCTGCCAGGCAACATCGGCAAATATGCGGTCACGGGTTGTCCCCGGCAGGTCAGCGACAATGGCTACCCTCTTACCCACTGCCCGATTTAAGAGGGTGGATTTACCCACATTCTGCCGGCCGACTATGGCTACGATTGGTTTGCTCACCGCCACCTCCGGACTCCACCTCTGGAGATTGGTAGATAATTACTTCGCCAGTTCTCGGGCAAATTGGATGCTGGGCGGCTCAATCTGTGTTTTGGCTACCTTCCTCAGCTTACTGATGCTGTCCCTGAAATCCTGGGCAAAGGCGTTGTATTCGGTGACGAACTTATTATACTGTTCTGAGGTCTCCGGCGGAAGCTCAATCTTCTCCGCCACCTCATAGAACTGCTCGACAAACTCATAATAATGGCTGCTGATTAACCACAGCTCATTTAGATAGAGGCGCAGGTGGGAAGGAAGCCGCCCTGTCCTGGCGTCACTCTCCAGGCGGCTGGTAAAGCTATCACACCAGGTATTGAAAATTCTCTGTGCCATATCACATGCCCGTGCCCATTGCCAAAGTTTGGGGTCGTCAACTTTAAATAGGCTGGCGATAATGGCAAAGATAGAAAGAGAAGAGTCGCCAGTAAAGCGGCGGTTAAAATATCCGGCCAGTTCCCTTATCTTTAGTGATGCCCGCTCCATTTCCTTCTCTCGGGCGCTGATTGCTGTTGTCGCCAGCCCGATAACCAGGATAATGACTAGAATTGGAATCAGGGCTTCTACTGGCCATTCATATAGGTAGCCAACAGAAGCCAGCACCGTTATCAGGAGGGGGTACCAGCCCTGGCTGACTATGTTTTTTAACATCATCTTATCCCACTAAGAGCTAGTCAGCGATATCTCAAGCCCGCCCAGTATTTCGGCTAACAATGCCTTCTGTAGGTGCAGTCTGTTCTCTGCCTGGTCAAAGACAACTGAATTGGGGCTTTCCAAGACGCCCTCGGCTACCTCCTCGCCATGGTGAGCCGGCAACGGGTGCATCACTATGGCATCTTCCTTGGCTAGGGAAAGCAGCTTTTCATTTACCTGGTAGCTGGCAAAAGTCTGGCGCCGTGCTTCTGCCTCCGCCTCCTGCCCCATGCTTGTCCAGACATCGGTATAGATAATATCAGCCCCCCCAACCGCCGCCTCTACCTCCTCGGTGCAGATTATTTCGGCGCCGCTATCCAGGGCGTAGTCTTGAGCCAGAAGCAGCACCCTGTCCTCAACAGAATAGCCCGACGGGCTGGCAATCCTGAAGTTCATCCCTGTAAGCGATGCCGCCAGCATGAGACTGTGAGCGACATTGTTACCATCGCCGACAAAGGCTATTGTCAGACCGTCCAGCCCGCCCTTTTTCTCATAAATGGTAAGCAGGTCAGACAGGGCTTGGCACGGGTGTTCCTGGTCGGAGAGGGCATTTATTACTGGCACCGCCGAATAGCTGGCAAATGTCTCCAGGTTATGGTGGCTAAAGGTGCGGGAGGCGATGACATCCACATAGCGGCTGAGGACGCGGGCGACATCGGGGACTGACTCGCGCTTTCCCAGACCAACCTCAGCCGGAGACAGATAGATGGAGTCGCCACCTAACTGCTTCATGGCTACTTCAAAGCTGACCCGTGTCCTTAGTGAAGGTTTCTCAAAGATGAGGGCTAACATCTTCCGCTCAAGTAGGGAAAGCCAGCCCTCAGCCTTAATATCTATCGCCCTTGATATAAGGAGCCGAATATCCTCACCACTGAGGTCAGCTATGGAGAGTAAGTCCTTCCCTTGCAAAGTAACCCCCTGCTAAGAGCTGTCAGATATACCCTACAGTATAGCACGGAAAAATAATTATTCAATAGGCTATTGACAGCCTTTTGCCTCCATAGTATTGTAAAACGGGAAAGGGGTTTTTGAGATGGTCAAGAAAGAAAAGTTTACCGTATCCGGAAGCCAGCTGGTGGAGAAGATAAAGAAGCTCGTCCATGAGGGGAATATCAGGCGGGTGCGGCTGTTGCACCAGGAACGGGTCGTGCTGGAGATTCCACTCTCCATCGGCGCCCCGGCGGCGGCAATCGGCATTGTGGCGGTTCCAGTTCTGGCGGCTCTGGCTGCCTTTGCCGCTCTGGTAACCGAGTGCACCATTGAGGTGGAGAAGATAGAGGAATAAAAAAACCGCTTTTCAGGCGTTTTTTAAGAGGCGAATGCCCCTTTTTTATTAAGACGGCTTAATTGGCTGGCGGAGGGAGTGGGATTTGAACCCACGACCCCGGTTTCCCAGGGTAACCGCTTAGCAGGCGGCCGCACTAGACCACTATGCGATCCCTCCCTGTTTTTACTATATCACAAGCCCCTATTTTGCTCAAACCTGTTTTTTAGGCTAGCTCCTCTCTATTTGAGGGCAACCCCGGGCTATGCTATCATGATTACGAACCGGCATGGAAATTAATGTCTTAATTGAAGAGGGGCTTGGGGCGGGCATTGATGGTGGCTGGCTAAAGAGGGTAGCCGAGCATGCCCTTACCTCCCAGGGCGTTAGCGCCGATGTGGAGCTCGGTCTGGTTATTGCCGGTGGGGGGAGGGTGCGGGAGCTGAATAAAAGCTATCTGGGCAGGGATGAGCCTACCGATGTGCTCGCTTTTGCCATGGTGCCGACCCAGGTGGAGACGAGCCCTCCTGCTTTTGTTATCCCTCCTGACGGCGTCCTCCACCTCGGTGAGGTGATTATCTCCTATCCCCAGGCGGTTGCTCAGGCTGGGGAGCAGGGGCACTCGGTAAAAAAAGAGATAGCCATTCTCATAATTCACGGCTTGCTCCACCTGCTTGGCTATGAGCATGATAAAACGGCGCTAAGAAAGCAGATGACAGCCCGGGAGGCGGAGATTTTAGAAAGCATTTCCACCGCAGACCTTGGTTAGGTTGTGACCGGGTCTAAGGGGGTGATAGCTAGTGGAGAAAGAGATTAGGGTGCTTGGCATTGCCGGCAGCCCGCGGCGCGGCGGCAATACTGACCTTCTGCTGGCGGAGGTGATGCGGGGTGCCGCCAGCAAGGGGGCTAAGGTGAAGACCATTGTTCTCAGCGAGCTGAATATTGCCCCCTGCCAGCACTGTGATGTCTGTCTTAAAAAGGGCAGGTGCAAGGTGGATGATGATATGCAGATGGTATATAAAGAGCTGGCGGCGGCAGACCGGATAGTGCTGGCTTCCCCGATACATTTTATGAGTGTCACTGCTCAGGCCAAGGCGATGATTGACCGCTGCCAGGCGCTGTGGGCGAGGAAATATGTCCTCAAGATACCACCGCTGGGTGGGGGGCGGCAGAGAAAGGGGCTTTTTATCTCGGTGGGGGGCAGGGGGGTAGCCAACCTCTTTGAACCGGCGCTGGCGACAATAAAGGCTCTCTTTAATACCCTTGATATCGCCTACGGCGGCGACCTGCTATTTGCCAGGGCCAGGGTGGATGGGAGGGGGGATATCCTAAAGCACCCTGACGCCCTGCATCAGGCTTTCCTTGCCGGCCAGAAGCTGGTGGAAGAAACTCCGCCTCAATAATCAAAGTAGTAAAGGCTCGAACTCAGATTGCACAAACCGTCATTTTGTGGCTACAGAGAGAAGTATCACACTGTAAAAATAATCTAGCGTGCAGGGGGGAACTGCACGCGTTTTGCAAACAGGCTTTCTTTAGTGTATAATATATACAGTTTCGGTTTAGGTTATTACAAGCTTCTTAGAATCCGAGCGGATTTGTCTTTAGTATTGGATGGCCCGAACTCTAACTAAATTTTATAAGAGAGGAGGTCATCTAATGAGTTTCCAAGACAAGTCACTCCAGTGTTCCGATTGTAGTAATACTTTCACTTTCAGCGCTGATGAGCAAGAGTTTTTCCAATCCAAAGGCTATACTAATGAGCCTAAGCGCTGTCCCTCGTGTCGCCAGGCAAGGAAGTCAGAGCGCTACGGAAGTAGCGGCTACGGAGCCCCGCGCCAGATGTTTCCCGCGACCTGCGCTGAGTGCGGTAAAGACACCGAAGTACCCTTTGAACCTCGCGGCGATAAGCCAGTGTACTGCAGTGATTGCTACCGAAAAGTCAGACCGAGTAGATAAGTGAGGTTAAGCCATGAGTCGCATCCAGGTTAGGCAACTGGCCTGGATGCGACCCGGGTAAATTTGAGTTTTGTCATTAGAAGTCAGTATACGTGAAGGTGAGTCCCAGGATTCCCTGTTGCGGCGCTTTCAGAAAATGGTTCAGATGGGCGGCATCTTGCGCGAGGCGAAAGCTCATCGCTACTTCATATCCAAGAGAGACGCTGCCCGGATAAAAGCTAAAAGTAACGCCAGGCGGAAACGACGTCAGGGTGGTACCGGAGCGCGCTAGAAATTGAGTAATGGGACACTGCTTATGCTGGCGATAAACAGGCAGTAATGTTCCGAAATTTGGCAAGGAGGATTCTAATTATGAGAATCTATGTAGGCAACTTATCCTATGATATGACTGAAGAGGAATTACAACAGGAATTCCAGGCCTACGGAGAAGTCACCTCTGTAAGTATCCCGAGCGATAAGTTCAGCGGGCGACCTAAGGGATTTGGCTTTGTTGAAATGGCCTCAAAGTCTGAGGCCGAAGCTGCCATCGCAGGTCTTAACGGGAAAACGCTAAAAGAGCGGACCACTGTGGTCAATGAAGCTCGTCCTCGAACTGACAACAGAAGCGGTGGGTCCTACGGCGGTGGTAGAGGTGGTAGATCCGGGGGAGGAAGACAGCGAAGATATTAGGAATAAGTTACATCACCTGCCATAAGTTGGAGACGCGTAACTTTATAATAGAGGAGCCATAATGAATTTCGAAACCTTTAATTTTCATCCGAGGGTCATGGCCGGTGTCCGGGAACTCGGTTACATTACACCCACACCAATCCAGCTTAAATCCATCCCGCCAATTATGCAGGGCCGTGACCTCATTGGTCTGGCTCAGACCGGAACCGGCAAGACTGCAGCTTTTGTACTGCCAGTTCTGCAGCGTCTGTTGCAATGCCCAAGGGGTCGTGTGGGTGCTCTCATAATCTCGCCCACACGTGAGCTGGCTGAGCAAACATATGAAACTATA
>SOJS01000081.1 GCA_004376435.1 Dehalococcoidia bacterium | reverse complement strand
ACAAAAAGTGGAGCTGAGGGGACTCGAACCCCTGACTTCCTCCGTGCAAGGGAGGCGCTCTCCCAGCTGAGCTACAGCCCCATCTATGGGCAGTATTATAGCAACAAGGTTCCTGGTAAGCAATCTGGTCAGCTAGTGCCGCTTATAGTTTTCGCCATAACCTCCCCCCACACCCCATCATCCCCAACCTTGGTCAGCTTTACCGGCAGTAGCCGGTTGCTTAAATCCCGGTTACTTCTGGTATATACCTTAATATAGTTGTCGCTGAGACCAGACCATACTCTATTGCCAGACTGCTTCTCCCATAATACCATCATCGTTTTACCTAAAAACTTCTGGCTGAAGTTGGTGATGCTCTCCTTGGCCAGAGCCAGCATTTTCTGGTTTCTCTCCTGTTTCACCCTGTCTCCTACTTGAGATGGCATATTAGCCGCCTCGGTTCCGGGGCGGGGGGAGTAGGGAAAGACATGGATACGGGCAAGGTCCATCTGGCGGCAGAGCTCATAGCTCTCCTCAAACTCCTCATCAGTCTCACCGGGGAAGCCGACAATAACATCGGTGGTGATGGCGACATCAGGCACTAGGGCTCTGATTGTGGCAACTGCCCGCCGGTAGTCAGCAGTGGTGTAGTGCCGCCTCATCCGCTTGAGCACCCCGTCACTGCCACTCTGCAGGGGAAGGTGAAAATGGCGGCACAGGCGCCTGTCCTGCCACAGGGCGATAAGCTGGGGGGAGATTTCCTGGGGCTGGAGGGAGGAAAGCCTTACTCTGGCTACAATGGTTTCAGACAGGAGCTTCTCAAGCAGCCCCGGTAGATTAACGCCATTATAGTGATACGAGCCAATCTTGGTGCCGGTGAGCACCACCTCTTTACTGCCGTCGCCAGTCCGCTTTCTGACCTCGGCAACAATCTGGTCTGAGGATAGGCTTTCCTCCTCCCCCCGCACCAGAGGTACAATACAGTAAGCGCAGGGGCTGTGGCAGCCATCCTGAACCTTGATTAGGCAGCGGGTTCGGCAGTGGCTATCTTGAGCTAGGACTGACTTGGTTATGTGACTGGACTCTGCCACCAGCCGGGGTAGGTGTCTTTTTTCGCTGTTACCAATAACAAGGCTAACCCCCTCAATAGAGGCTAGCTCCTGGGGTGCCCGCTGAGCATAGCAGCCAGTTGCCACCACCAAGGCATTCGGATTACGGCGGTGAGCTAGGCGAAGGCGGCGGCGAGCCTTGCGGTCAGCAATATGGGTAACGGTGCAGGTATTGAGGATATAGACATCAGCGCCATCAGTCGGTGGCACCAGTTGATAACCGACCTCGGCAAGCTGTCGGGCTAATTTCTCCGTCTCGGCTTGGTTGAGCTTGCAGCCCAGAGTATCCAGAGCCACCCTGCCTTTATACTGACTATCCATTACAGAGGCATTATACTTTTCCTATCTCTGGCTGGTCAAACTGGGGTAAAAGCTGATAAAATCAGGCTGGCTGATATGTCATGAAGACCAGTGATTTTGACTACCTCCTGCCCCCAGAAAAGATTGCCCAGACCCCGATTGAGCCGAGAGACCAGTCGCGGCTGATGGTTCTCAACCGCAGTAACGGCTCTATAGATAAGCGCCGATTCTGGGAAATAGCTGATTATCTGCAGGCTGGGGATGTGCTCGTATTTAATGATAGTCGGGTAATCCCGGCTCGCCTTAAGGGAAGAGGGGTTGATAGTGGTAGCCAGGTAGAGATTTTGCTGCTGCGCCGTCTTGACACCAATACCTGGCAGGTGCTGGTCAAGCCGGGGAGGCGGGCTGGTATCGGGGCTAAAGTTGACATAACAGATGATGGACGCAGGACCAGACTTCAAGCTGAGATAACCGGGGTAGGGCAGGATGGAATAAAGATAATGACCTTCTCTGATGAGAGGCTGCTGTCTGAAGTGGGCAAGGTCCCCCTGCCGCCCTATATCCACACCCCCTTAGCTGACCCGGAGCGTTACCAGACAGTATATGCCCGGGTAGATGGCAGTGTGGCGGCACCAACAGCTGGTCTCCACTTTACCCCAGAGCTGATGGCTAAAATAGGGCAGAAGGGGGTGCACTGCCTCTTTGTTACTCTCCACATTGGGCTTGACACCTTCCGGCCGGTGAGGGAGGAAAACCCCCTTGACCACCCCATCTATCAGGAATACGGTGTGCTCAGCCAGGAGGTAGCTAGCCAGCTATCCCAGGCTAGGGCGGAGGGGCAGCGGGTTATCTGTGTGGGCACGACCACGATGCGGCTCATTGAGCAGGCTGCCCAGAGCAGCAAATCATCTCTTTTAGAGCCGTTTACTGACTGGGTAAGCCTGTTTATCCTGCCTGGCTACCAGTTTCGGGTAGCGGATGGTCTGATCACCAACTTTCACCTGCCCAAATCAACACTGATAATGCTCATTACCGCCTTCGCCGACAAAGACCTCATTAGTCAGGCTTACCGGGAGGCGATAGCCTCAAACTACCGCTTCTATAGCTTTGGTGACGCCATGCTGATATTGTAGTGGTGATTGCACTTACAGCTTGGGGCTGGTATAATAGGGTCTGTAAATAACTATTTATTGTAAGAATATTGTTTGCCTTTATCTTTATAGCTCTAATCAAAGCAGAGTAATAGCGGGAGTAGCTTGAACCTCCTGTCCTTAAGTCAGGGTGGGAGGTTTTCATTTAGTAGCCATGGCTAGTAAAAAGCAGGCGATAACTGAAGACGAAAAGCTGGAGACAATGCGCCATTCAGTGGCTCATATTATGGCTGAGGCGGTGCTGTCTCTCTTCCCCGATGCCAAGTTTGGCATCGGACCGGCTATTGAGGATGGTTTCTATTATGACTTTGACTTGCCCCGTTCCTTAAGTCCTGATGACCTGCCTCTCATTGAAGCCAAAATGAAGGAGATAGTTACTGCCAATAAGCCTTTTGTTAGGCAGGAGGTAAGCAGGGAGGAGGCACAAAAGATTTTTGCCCACCAGCCCTATAAGCTGGAGCTAATTGATAAAATTGAGGGTGAGAAGGTCAGCCTTTACCGGCAGGGCTCTTTTGTTGACCTGTGCCGCGGTCCCCATATCAGTTCCAGCGGGGAAGCCGTCGCCTTTAAGCTGGTGAGCACTGCCGGGGCTTACTGGCGGGGCGATGAGCACCGCCCCATGCTACAGCGGATATACGGTGTTGCCTTTAACACCAAGGAAGCGCTGACAGCTCATCTGAAGAGGCTTGAGGAAGCTGCCAGCCGTGACCACAGGAAGCTGGGGCGGGAGCTTGACCTTTTCAGTATTCATGAGGAGGCGGGGCCGGGGCTGGTTCACTGGCACCCCAAGGGGGCGGTGATACGCAGTGTTATTGAGGACTTCTGGCGGGAGGAGCACTTTAAGCGTGGCTACGATATCGTCTATACTCCCCATATTGCTAAACTGAACCTGTGGCGGACCAGTGGTCACTGGGAGTTTTACCGTGATTACTTATATTCGCCAATGGATGTGGAGAAGCAGGAGTATATTGTTAAGCCGATGAACTGTCTGGGACACATCCTGATTTACAAGACCAGCCTGCGCAGCTACCGCGAGTTACCGCTACGCTATGCCGAGCTGGGCACTGTCTATCGCTATGAACGCTCCGGGGTGCTGCATGGCCTGTCCCGGGTGCGGGGCTTTACCCAGGATGATGCCCATATTTTCTGCTCCTTTGACCAGCTTGAGGACGAGGTAGTCGGGGTATTAGAGCTGGCTCTCTTTATGGTTGATACCTTTGGCTTTACTGATTACCAGCTACTGCTCTCCACCCGACCGGAGAAGTATGCCGGTGATATTCAGGTGTGGGAGGAGGCGACCAAAACCTTAAGTCAGGCGCTGGCTCGTCTTGGGCTTGATTATGATATTGACCCCGGGGAGGGGGTATTTTACGGACCCAAGATAGACATTAAATTTAAGGATGCCTTGGGGCGGGGGTGGCAGGGACCTACTATTCAGGTTGACTTTAACCTCCCCCAGCGCTTCAATGTTACCTATATTGGTGAGGACGGACAGGAGCATCTGGTAGCCATGGTGCACCGCACTGTGCTCGGCAGTATGGAGCGTTTTCTGGCCTCACTTATTGAGCACTACGGGGGTGCCTTTCCACTGTGGCTGGCACCGGTTCAGGCAATGGTGATTCCGGTGGCTGACCGCCATCTGGACTACGCCCGTAAGCTGGAGAGTGAACTTAAAGATGAGGGGGTGCGCATCAAGGTTGATGCCCGCTCAGAGAGGGTAAACCTCAAGATTCGGCAGGCACAGCTTGATAAGATACCCTTTATGCTCGTGGTCGGGGACAGGGAGGCAGCTTCGGCTACCGTTTCCGTCCGTCAGCGCAGCCGTGAGCAGCTAGTCTCGCTAACTGTGGAAAAATTCAAGGAGGCTATCAAAAAGGCAGTCGCCGACAGAGCCAAGGACTTAAAGCTATAATTTGATTGGGCGGGGGTAATGTGCTATAGTTTCTGATTGCTGGATGCCTGTCTTTTCAAGGAGGTAGATAGAGAGATAATTAAGAGACTGCGCGTTAACAGGATGATTAGAGCCAAAGATGTTCGTCTCGTCGGGGAGAAGGGGGAGCAGCTAGGGGTTATGCCTTTGTCACAGGCTCTGGAGACAGCCGACAAGCACAACCTTGACCTGGTTGAGGTAGCGGCAACAGCGGCGCCTCCAGTCTGTCGCCTCCTTGACTACGGCAAGTTCAAGTATGAGCAGGACAAGAAGGAGCGTGAGGCAAGAAGAAGCCACAAGGTCTCCCTGCTGAAGGAAGTCCGACTGCGACCTAAGATTGGCGACCACGACTTTGAGGCTAAAGCCAGGACAGCTAAGAAATTACTGGTTAACGGGAACAAGGTCAAGGTAACAGTGCTGTTCCGTGGACGGGAAATCACCCATCCTGAGCTCGGCTTGAAGCTGTTACAGAGGATGGCGGAGTCACTAAAAGAGGTGGCTGGTATTGAGCGGAAGCCGATGCTGGAAGGAAAGCGTATGTCCATTATACTATCAGAAGCCATGAAGAACAAGGCTAAGGAAGAGGTAAAACAGTCTTAAGATGCCAAAATTAAAGACCCATAAGGGTGCTCAGAGCCGCTTCCATGTTACCGGTAGCGGCAAAATTATGCGCACTAAAGGCGGCAAGAGCCATCTGCGCCGCCGCAAGGCGAAACGGACAAAGCGGCTTTTTGATGAGAAGATAGCCATAAGTCCCAGCGATAGGGCTCGGGTAAAAAGGCTTATACCCTACGCTCTGAAGTAGATTAGGGAGGATACCTTGCCAAGAGTGAAGAGAGGGGTGACCAGCCATCATCGGCATAAGAAAGTGCTGGCGTTAACTAAAGGACACCGGGCAACCAAGCACTCCCTTTATCGCCGAGCTCATGAGTCTATGCTCAAGTCGCTGAGTTACGCTTATAGCCACCGCCGGGAGCGGAAGGGTGATATGAGGCGTTTGTGGATTTTACGGGTCAGTGCCGCTTCCCGAGCCCACGGGCTTACCTATGGCCAGTTTATGAACGGCTTAAAAAGGTCAGGGGTTGAGATTAACCGTAAGATGCTGGCTGATATGGCTGTCAGGGAGCCGAAGTCATTTGCCAATCTGGTAACGCTAGCCAGGGAGAAGGTTACCGGCTAGGCTATCTAAGCCACCCCTTTAGCCCCACCCAGAGACGAAGATGTTAGGGCAACTGGAAAAGCTAAAGCAGAATGCATTACAGGAGCTGGAGAACATCGCCAGTGCCGCTAAACTGGAATCATGGCGTGTCCATTATCTGGGCAAGAAGAGCCAGCTCACCGCCATACTGCGCTCCCTAGCCACTTTACCTTTAGAAGAAAGAAAGACAGTCGGTAGCCAAGCCAATGAGGTAAAGACGGCCCTTGAGACCAGTCTGGAGGAAAAAGGGCAGTTACTGCGGGAGGCAAAGCTTACTGCTGCTGGGGAAGGGCATATTGATATTACCCTGCCCGGTCGTCCCTTTCCTGTTGGCGGCTTGCACCCGATTACTCAGACGCTTTATGAGATATACGATATATTTGCCTCTATGGGCTTCCAGGTAGTAGAAGGTCCCGAGGTGGAATGGGACTACTACAACTTTGAGGCGCTGAATATCCCTGATGAGCACCCGGCTCGCGACACCATGGCTACCCTTTGGGTGGACTTTGAGACAGAAGAGGGTAAGAGACCGATGCTGCTGCGCACCCATACCTCACCGATGCAGATTAGGGTTATGGAGAAGATGGAGGCTCCATTACGGGTAATTATGCCGGGCAAGGTCTATCGCTATGAAGCCAGTGACGCTACCCATGTTCCCATGTTCTACCAGATTGAGGGTCTGGCGATTGATAAAGATATTACCATGGCTGACCTGAAAGGAACGCTTTATGAGTTTGCCCGTCGCTTCTTTGGCGAGGACAGGAAAGTGCGCTTTCGCTGTGATTACTTTCCCTTCGTTGAGCCCGGCGTTGAGATGGCAATTGAGTGCCTGGTCTGTAATGGTAGCGGCTGCCGCCTCTGTGGTAATACTGGCTGGATTGAGATACTGGGTGCCGGCATGACCCACCCTCAGGTTCTTAAGAACGGCGGCTTTGACCCTGAGGTCTATAACGGCTTTGCCTTCGGTATGGGCATTGAGCGCATGCCCATGCTCCGCTACGGCATTGACGATATCAGGCTATTTTACGGCAGCGACCTCAGATTTTTAAGGCAGTTTTAGATGAAGGTCTCACTTAACTGGCTTCAGGAATATATTGATATCAGCCTGCCCCTGACTGATTTAGCTAATCGGCTGACGCTAGCTGGCTTTGAGGTCAAGGGAATGCAGGCTACTGGTGGTGGCTGGAAGGATGTGGTCATCAGTCAGATAACTGCTGTTGACCCCCACCCCAATGCCAACCGCCTCAAGCTGGCAACCGTTGACCTGAGCACCAGAAAGGAGACTGTTGTCTGCGGGGCGCCCAACCTTAATACCGGTGACAAGGTAGCCTTTGCCTGTGTCGGTGCTCAGCTTATTGACCCTGACAGCGGGCAGTTATTCCGCCTGAAATCAGTCAAGATTCGTGGTATTTCCTCCAGCGGCATGGTCTGCTCGGAAAGGGAGCTGGGCATCTCGGACAGCCATCAGGGAATCATGGTTCTGCCCAATGAAGCCCCAGTAGGCACACCACTGGCTGATTATCTCGGTGATACCATCCTTGACCTTGAGATAACGCCCAACCGCCCCGACTGCCTGTCTATTATTGGTATTGCCCGGGAGGTTGCTGCCCTCACCGGGGGAAGCCTGCACCTTCCCCATGTTAGCTATGAGGAAACAGCCCCCCCGATAGAAAAACAGGTTTCAGTGGCCATTGCCTCTCCCGAACTTTGCCCCAGATATGGCGCCAGCCTGCTTAACGGGGTAAAGATAGCCCCATCACCACTATGGATGAGGCAGCGGCTTTCAGCCTGCGGCATGCGCCCGATAAATAACATCGTTGATATTACCAACTATGTCATGCTGGAATACGGACAGCCGCTGCATGCCTTTGACTACCACCGAATTAAGGGCAGCAAGATTATTGTCCGCCGGGCAGGAGATAAAGAAGCCATAGTTACCCTGGATGGGGTGGAGAGAGCCCTGTCTCAGGAGATGCTGGTTATATCTGATGAGGAGGAGGCGGTAGCTATCGCCGGGGTGATGGGCGGTGGCGATAGTGAGGTGACCGAGGATACCAGTGCCATACTGCTGGAGGCAGCCAATTTCAGCCCAGCCAGCATTCATTATACCGGTCGGGTGCTCAATCTGCCCAGTGAGGCTTGCTCAAGATTTGAGCGGGGTATCCGCCCCGAGCTGGTCTTACCGGCTCTGAAACGAGCCAGCCAGCTGATTACCCAATTGGCTGGTGGCAAGGCGGCTAAGGGAGTGATTGATGTTTACCCCGGCAAACAGGAAGATAAGCCTATCCGGCTATCAGCCGACAGGGTAAAACGGCTGCTGGGTGTTGATTTTAGCCTTGATGAGATAACCAGAGCACTGACTTCTCTTGGCTTTGACTGTCAACCGTCCGGCGTGGAGGTTGTGGTTACTGCCCCTTACTGGCGCAGCGACATAAAGCAGGTAGTTGACCTGGTTGAGGAGGTAGCCCGTATTATTGGCTACGATAGGATTCCGGCAACCATGCTCAGCCAGCCACTGCCCAAACAGAACCCGGAGCCAATAATCAGCCTGAAGCAGAAGATAAGGCATAGCCTTACCGGCTACGGCTTTCAGGAGGTGATTTCCTATTCCCTGACCGGCTTGGAGCCTCTAAAAAAGCTGCGTCCCAGTCCCCACCCCCTCAAGCCGACCCCCCTCCGTATGGCTAACCCGATGACGGCTGACCAGGAGTACCTTCGCCCCAGCCTGCGTCCCAACCTTCTCATTGCTCTTGAGGTGAATAGAAAGCATGAAGAGGGTAGCATCAGGTTTTTTGAGCTGGGCAGGATATATCAGCCGCGACCAAAAGACCTGCCTGATGAGCCGGAGATGGTATGCGGGTTGGTGGCTGGGCAGGAAAGGTGGTGGCAGGGTGAGGGCAAGCCGGCCGACTTCTTTGATATCAAGGGGGTAGTGGAGAGCTTGCTTAATAATCTAGAGGTGGCAGTCAGCTTTGAGGCAAGCAATGATGAGGGCTTGCACCCTGGTCAGCAGGCATCAGTAGTTGTCAACGGCAGTAAGCTGGGCATTATTGGCGCCGTGCACCCCAAGGTGCTAGAGGCTTTTAATATCTCAGAGACGGTCTATCTCTTTGAAATTGATGTCACGGCACTGCTGTCAGTTACTGTCGGTCATAAGATGTTCCAGCCCATACCCTGCTTCCCGGCCACAGTCAGGGACATGGCGCTGGTGGTTGATGAGGGGATAAACCACCAGCAACTTCAGGCTCTTATTGAGAGCTTCCCGCTGGTGAGCCGGGTAACGGTATTTGATGTCTATAGCGGCCGGCAGGTTCCACCGGGTAAGAAATCATTTGCCTACCACATTGTCTATCAGTCGCCAAGCCATACCTTAACTGACGAAGAAGTTAACCAAGTCCA
>SOJS01000015.1 GCA_004376435.1 Dehalococcoidia bacterium | reverse complement strand
GGGCTGGCTGGCAGAAGAAATGGCAAGTGGTGGCGGCAATCCAGTAATGGAACACACCGAGGTTGACCGGTCAACCAATACTGCCGATATGCTCCGCGCCGATATCAAGATTGAGCAGGAGGTAACGGCTGAATATGACCGTGCCGCCAAGGAGGTTAAAGACCCTGATTTAAAAAAGCTTCTCCTTAGGATAAGGGATAACGAGATATACCATACTGATGTATTCAGTGACCTGCTGAAGGAGGAGCAAAGTTAAACCAGCTCTTACTTGCTTGACACCCCTATTACCACCAGCTACAATAAATCTCGTGCCGAGGTAGCTCAGTTGGTAGAGCAGCGGACTGAAAATCCGCGTGTCCCCAGTTCGATTCTGGGCCTCGGCACCAAAAGGTGGCCAATTTATCAGTAGTCTCGTTGCCAAGGAAACGGGCCGAAGTGGCGGAATAGGCAGACGCGACAGTCTCAAAAACTGTTGAAGGGCAACCTTCGTGTCGGTTCGAGCCCGACCTTCGGCACCATGAAGAAAATTTTGACATATAGGGTGCCGAGTTGTGTAGTGGTAGCACGGGGGACTTTGGATCCCTTAGCCCAGGTTCGAATCCTGGCTCGGCAGCCATTCCAACTGTTCCGGCTAAAAATAAAAAAGTATTGACGCCGAGGATTAATATCGGCTATACTGTATCTGGAAAAAATCTTGACTTGGAGTTTCTTGCCATCCACATTCTAAAACAGGTTTGACCCATTAAAGCAGTAGGGTGAAAGTCTGCCCTGGAATGTGTAATTCGGGAATTTTGGGCAGAGTTTTAAGTACTGCTAAAAATGACAGGAAAGGAGCGAGTTTATGGAACTAAGTCGGAGAGGATTTCTGAAACTAGGTGCCGCCGCCACAGCTGGTATTGTAATTTTTGAGCCTTTGGGATTGAAGAGGGCTTTAGCCGCCCCTCCCAAAGGCTTTTCTGTAAGTAAGCGAGTTGGCGAAAAAACCACTATTTGCCCCTATGATGCCTCAGGCTGTGGTTTTGTTGTTGCCGCTGATAATGGTCAGGTGATAAATATTGAGGGTGACCCTGACCATCCCATCAACCGTGGCACTGCCTGTTCTAAGGGAGCTTCCCTGCGCCAGCTGGCGGCTGATAACCCCAGGCGTCTGGGCAAGGTTCTCTACCGGGCACCCGGCGGGAGCGAGTGGCAGGAGAAGTCATGGGACTGGGCTCTTGACCAGATTGCCCGGAAGATAAAGACCACCCGCGATGCCAGTTGGCGGGAGAGGGATGATGATGGCTATGTGGTCAACCGAACTGAAGCTGTTGCCTCGGTGGGTGGCGCTTCTCTGGACAATGAAGAGTGTCATCTTCTGGTCAAGATGCTGCGTTCCTTAGGCTTGGTCTATGTTGAGCACCAAGCTCGTATATGACATTCCTCCACTGTCGCCAGTTTGGCGGAAACGTTTGGACGCGGGGCGATGACTAATCACTGGAATGACATTGCTAATAGCGACTGCATGCTAGCCATCGGCTCCAACCCGGCGGAAAACCACCCGGCAGCCTTTGGTCATATTACTGAAGCCAAGGAAAGAGGGGCTAAACTCATTAGTGTTGACCCCAGGTTCACCCGCACCTCAGCCAAGGCTGATATCTATTGCCCCCTAAGGTCAGGTACTGATGTCGCCTTCATTGGCGGCGTTATTAAGTATGTCCTCGATGACATGGAGGCTAACCCCACTAACTACAACATGACCTATGTTACCGAGTACACCAACGCCCCTTATCTGGTTGACCCAGATTTTAGGGGACCGGCTGACCTTGATGGTCTCTTTTCCGGCTATGATGCCGATAATAGGTCATATGATAAATCTAGCTGGAGCTACCAGCTTGATGAGCAGGGCATTCCCAAGAGAGACATGAGCCTTCAAGACCCCAACTGTGTCTTCCAGCACTTAAAGAAGCAGTATGCCCGCTATACCCCTGAGGTGGCTTCCAGCATCACTGGTGCCCCTGTGGCAACCTTCCTTGAGGTCTGCCAGACATTCGCCGCCACTGGTAAGGCAGGTAAGTCAGGCACTATTATGTACGCCATGGGCGCCACCCAGCATACCAATGGCACCCAGATGATTCGCTCCTATGCCATCCTGCAGCTTTTGCTGGCTAACATCGGGGTGGCTGGTGGTGGCATCAATGCTATGCGTGGTGAATCCAATGTGCAGGGTTCTACTGACCACTGCCTTCTCTTCCATATCCTGCCTGGCTACCTCAAGACGCCGATTAACAAAGACGAAACCCTGGCTCAATACCTGGAGCGGGTTACCCCCAAGAGCAATGACCCTAAGAGCGCCAACTGGTGGCAGAACACGCCTAAATATATGGTCAGCCTGCTCAAGGCCTGGTATGGCGATAGCGCCACTGCCAGCAACGAGTTCGGCTATGGCTACCTGCCCAAGAACAGTGGCAATTACTCCTGGATTTCTCTCTTTGAGGCTATGTATGACGGTGTCATTAAGGGGCTGATGTGCTGGGGGCAGAACCCGGCCGTCTGCGGTCCTAATGTTAACAAGGAACGTAAGGCTCTGGAGAACCTGGACTGGCTGGTGGCTGTTGACCTCTGGGAGACAGAGACCGCTGCCTTCTGGAAGAGACCAGGTGCTAACCCGGCTGACATCAATACTGAGGTCTTTCTGTTACCAGCGGTTGCTTCATTTGAGAAAGAGGGTAGTGTTACCAACAGCGGCCGTTGGTCTCAGTGGCGGTACAAGTGTGCTGACCCGCCAGGAGAGGCAATGCCTGACCTGGATATTATTAACCAACTGATGGTTAAGATAAGGGAGCTTTATGATGGCGATGCCACTGCTCCCCACCGCGACGCCATCCTTAATCTGACCTGGGATTACGGGAGCCATGTTGACCCCCATCAGGTAGCCAAGGAAATAAACGGCTATGACCTGACCACGGGTAAGCTCATGGCCAGTTTTGGCAAGCTCAAAGACGACGGCACCACCTCGTCAGGCAACTGGCTTTACTGTGCCAGCTACACCGAGGATGGCAACATGGCCGCTCGCCGTGACCTGACCCCGGGCCCGTTTAATATCGGCCTTTACCCCAAGTGGGCCTGGTGCTGGCCGGTTAACCGCCGCATCATCTACAACCGAGCCTCAGTGGACCTCAACGGCAACCCCTGGGACAGTGAGCACCCGGTTATTGCCTGGGACGGTGGGGGGTGGATCGGCGATGTGCCTGATGGCGGCTGGCCGCCAATGGCGGTTGACCCCGAGAATACCAAGTACCCCTTTATTATGAAGGCGGAGGGACACGCCCATGTCTTCGGTCCCGGACTGGTTGATGGTCCTTTCCCTGAGCACTATGAACCCTGGGAAAGCCCGGTGGAAAACATGCTCTCCGGCACCCAGAACGACCCCGCCTTCAAGATATGGGCTGGACCGATGGACTACAAAGGCACTCCGGATAAATACCCAATCGTGTGCACCACCTACCGCGTTGTCGAGCACTGGCAGGCAGGCCAGATGACCCGCAACATGCCCTGGAATGTGGAACTGATGCCGGAGATGTTTGTTGAGCTAAGTGAGGAGCTGGCGGCTGAAAAGGGGATTGTAAATGGCGGTAGGCTTGTTGTGGAGACAGCCCGCGGCCAGGTAGAGGCGGTGGCAATGGTTACCGGCCGCTTCAAGCCCTTCCAGATTAACGGTCGTAAAATTCATCAAGTTGGCATGCCCTGGCACTGGGGCTACACTGGTCTCTCCACCGGCGACAGTGCTAACCTGCTCACTCCCCATGTTGGTGATGCCAACACCATGATACCGGAGTTTAAGGCTTTCCTATGTGATGTAAAGAAAGCCTAGGAGATAAAGATGCTGCGTAAAGGAGGGCGACAATGCCAAAAGCTAGGCTGATTGATACTTCTAAGTGCACTGCTTGCCGGGGTTGTCAGGTTGCCTGTAAGCAGTGGAATGAACTGCCGGCAGAAGAGACCAAGCAGCTTGGGACCTATGAAAACCCCCCGCATCTATCGGGAAATACTTGGATAAAGGTGGAGTTCAGGGAACGCCCCGGGGAGTGGTTATTCCGGGCGCATACCTGTATGCACTGCGTTGATGCCAGCTGTGAGAAGGTATGCCCTACCGGGGCGATATCTCACCAGGGCGAGGTGGTGCTTATTGACCAGAAGCAGTGCATCGGCTGTGGTTACTGTGTTCTGGCCTGCCCCTATAACGTCCCTCATCGGGATGAAATCACCGGCACCGCCCGCAAGTGCACCTTCTGTATTGACCGCATTGGCAACGGGCTTGAACCTGCCTGTGCCAAGACCTGTCCACCGGGGGCGATAAAATTCGGCGAACGGGCAGACTTAATTGCTATGGCAGAACAGAGAGTGCAAACCCTGATTAGTGATTATGGCTATCCCAATGCCAATGTATATGGTGCCGATGAATTGGGCGGTTTGCACACCATCTATGTTCTCACTGAAAGGCCTTCAGCCCTTGGTTTGCCGGAAACGCCTGAGGTAGCAACATCAACCGTACTGGCTCAATGGCTGAGCGGTGTTGTTACCGCCGGGGTGCTAGCCGCACTGCCTTTCTGGCTCCTCTTCAAGCGAAAGAAGCAGATTGAGGCGGAGCAAAAGTCTAAAGTAGAAGGAGGCGTAAGATGACCACCTGGAGTGCACCAATTTGGCTTTATCTATGGCTGGCAGGAATGGCTGGGGGTGCTTACTTCGCCGCCTTTCTGGCTGAGCGTTTTACTGGCAACGGCAACGGTCAGCTTCTAAGAATAGCCACCTATCTGGGTGCTCCTCTAGCTGTAGTCGGGGTAATACTTCTGGTTGCCGACCTGGGCAACCCCATCCGTTTCTGGCATCTGCTGACCGTGTTTAAGGCAGTATCGCCCATGTCAATAGGCACCTGGATTTTGCTGATATGGATCGGTGTTGCCGTCGTAATGGCTATCCTGTGGTGGGCTGAAGCTAGCCTTAGTCAAGAGGCAGGGCGTGGCCTGCGGCAGATAACAGGAGCCCTATCTTGGATTGGCTTTGTATTCGCCATACTGGTCATGGCTTACACCGGCGTCCTCCTTGCCACCAGCAGTCAGCCGCTGTGGACAGGCACGCTTCTCTTACCTGCCCTTTTCGTTGCCTCGGCTGTCTCTACTGGAGTGGCCATGCTCATTATTAGTGGTGCTACTGGTCGCACTCGGTTAGTCCCGGGGAAGATGGTAAGTCGGCTGGCGGAAGCAGATGCTATCTTAATTGTGGTCGAGTTAGTGGTGCTGGTCGGCTACGCTATCTGGCTAAGTGCCTCCTCCACCGCCGGCACCAGTGAGGCACTGGCACTGCTCACTAGCGGAGCATTAGCCTTGCCATTTTGGCTGGGCGTCGTCCTACTGGCACTGCTCATTCCGCTGGGGTTAGAGTTTGCTAGCTGGGGGAAGAAGCTTGAGACTGGGGGTGTCTGGCGCACTGTTATCACCTCCTCGGTATTTGTAATACTGGGCGGTCTCATCCTGAGAGCAGTGATTGTAATTGGAGGTCAGATATAGTTATCAGGACAGGGGTCGCTTGACTTTATCTTAACACCCCTTTAGGGTTTTAGCTTGTCACTTGGCTCCACGCCCCAGCGGCGAGGAGCCAAGCTATTCTGTAGCCAAACTATTTTCAAGAAGGAGGCCGGGCCACGAGCGAGATAGATAACAAGATTCTGGATAGACTGAAGGAATGGGAGGGGGAGAGCCAGCCCTCCGGCATCATCCAGCTTTATCGTGAGCTGCTGCAGATACAGAGCAAAGCCAAGTCCGGCATAGTTGTTACCAAACCGAAACTGGCTGGAGATTTGGTGCGTGACCGATTGCACCAGGGAATACCGCTACTTTTGCCATCGGACTTTTCCCCTGACTGGCATCAGGTGCCGGAGGTCCTTGAACAGGTTGCTCTCTGGCTGGCCAAAGACCCTTCTAGCTCACCGGAAGAGGGCGAGAAGCTGAAAAATATCAGCCGTAACTTACCCCTTTTGAAGAGGGCTGTCATTACCTGGTACCGGGGACGTTCCCTGAAAGCCTTGGCTAAAAAACAGGGTGTTGATGATGTGCTACTTGCCTCGGCGATAAGGGCGACCCTAAAACCCTTCCTCTCTGCCTATTCAAAACTGCTAATGCCGGCGGTGGACCAGGAGATATGGCGGCGAAATTACTGCCCAATCTGCGGTGGTAAGCCGGACTTTGCTTATCTGGACAGGGAGAGGGGGGCTAGATTTTTGCTCTGCTCGCAGTGTGATGCTGAGTGGCTCTTTCTCCGCTTGCAGTGCCCTTACTGCGGCAATCAGAATCAGGATGGTCTAGCCTATTTCACTGATGAGGAAGAGTCATATTTATACCGCTTATATGTCTGTGAGCAATGCCATACCTACATTAAGGCGATTGACCTCAGGCGTACTGAGGCCGAGGTGCTATTACCACTGGAGCGAGTAATGACCCTGGACATGGACAGGCAGGCACAGGAGAAAGGGTACAAACCGGGGTGGGCAATTTAGCGGTCAGGGTTTTTGCCACTGTCTTCAGGTAGCCTTGGTGAGCTTGACTTTCTCCCTGACAGAGATGATAATGGTGACTGACGCCCGCGGCAAAAGTTAGAACATTCCCCGATAGCTCAATGGTAGAGCGGGCGGCTGTTAACCGCTAGGTTGTTGGTTCGAGTCCAGCTCGGGGAGCCAGCTTTTTTAAGAGCACTATAATTGATAATTGCCGAGTGCTATAATAACTTGTAGAGTAGCCATGCATGAAGCAATGCTCTACGAAAAGCTGTCTGACTCCAGGGTGCAGTGCCATACCTGCCAGTGGTATTGCCGCATCGGTCAGGGTAAGTTTGGTGTCTGCCGCATGTACCATAACCGTGGCGGCATCCTCTACAACATGAACTACGCCAAAACATCTTCAGTAGCCGCCGACCCCATTGAAAAGAAACCTCTGTTTCACTTTTTCCCCTCCACTCTTGCCCTCTCACTAGGTAGCTGGGGGTGTAACTTTCACTGCCAGCACTGCCAGAACTGGGAAATCTCCTGCCCGCCTCCTGGTGAGCCGTGGCTGGACTCACGGGATATTTCGCCCCAGACAGCAATAGAGCTGGCTAAAAGCTCTCACTGTCAGGGCATTGCCTGGACATACAACGAGCCGACGATATGGTTTGAGTATACCCTTGACTCGGCGAAGCTGGCTAAGAAAAATAATCTCTACACCGTCTATGTCACCAATGGCTACCTTTCTCCGCAGGCGCTGGATACTATTGGACCCTACCTGGATGCATGGCGGGTTGATATCAAGGGCTTTAGCGATTCCTTCTACCGGGAGCTAACCAAGATACCCCGCTGGCGGGGGATACTTGAGGTGACCAAGCGGGCCAAGGATAAGTGGCAGATGCATGTTGAGGTGGTGACCAACATTATCCCCACTATGAATGATGATGACCAGCAACTTGAGGGGATTGCCAGCTGGATACGGGACAACCTAGGCGAGCTAACACCATGGCATGTTACCCGCTTCTATCCACAGCACAATATGATGAACCTGCCACCGACCCCACTGGCCACTCTGGAGCATGCCTGTGATATTGGTCGGAAGGCGGGGCTTGAGTTTGTCTATGCCGGCAATGTCCCCGGTCATAAGGACGAGAACACCACCTGCTACCACTGCGGCAAGCTGCTGGTGCAGAGGTTTGGCTATCAGGCTGAGGTAACCGGGCTGGAGGATTCAAGGTGCCGGTTCTGCGGGGCAGAAATCAATTTCAGGGTAGGGGTGGCAGAGAGGAGGTCATCATGATTAGGAATCCAGTTGTCGCCGGGCAATTTTATCCTAAGTCAACCTCCCAGCTCAGAGACATGATTAGAGGGCTGGTTGATGAGCGGGGGGAAAAGGAAGAGGTAATTGGTCTTGTCTCTCCCCATGCCGGCTATGTCTACTCCGGGCCGGTGGCCGGGGCGGTGATATCCAGGATCAAATTTAAGGATACCTTTATAATTATTGGCCCCAACCATACCGGGAGCGGAAAACCGCTCAGTATTATGACCCAGGGCGTCTGGCAAACACCTCTGGGCGAGGTGGAGATTGATTCAAAACTGGCGGGGCAAATTCTAGCTATATCCAATCTTCTGCAGGAAGACTACCGGGCGCATCAGAGTGAGCACTCCATTGAAGTTCAGCTCCCGTTTTTGCAGTATTTCAAGAAGGATATTAAGCTGGTGCCTATTATCCTTGGCTACTCTACCGGTGCTGTATGTAAACAGATTGGTCAGGAGATAGCCCAGGCAGTCAAGAACCTAGGTAGAGAAGTGGTAATCATCGCCTCAAGTGATATGACCCACTATGAGCCACAGGAGTCTGCCCGAAGAAAGGACAACCAGGCGATAGAAGCCATGCTGAATCTGGATGAGGACGAGCTGTTACGGCGGGTGGACGAACTGAATATATCAATGTGTGGCTATGCCCCGGTGGTCAGCCTTATTACTGCTGCCAAGAGATTGGGGGCAAAGGGGGCTGAGCTGGTTAAATACCAGACCAGCGGTGATGTCAGCGGCGATTATTCCAGCGTGGTTGGCTATGCCGGGATAATAATAAGCCGGCGGGAGATGCACCCGCTGGTAAAATTAGCCAAGGGTACTGTGGAGAGTCATGTCAGGGAGGACAAGATTCCCCAGCCACCGGCGGAGCTTACTCTGGAGATGAGGGATAGGGCCGGCGTCTTTGTCTCCCTGCACAAGTTTGGTGAGCTGCGGGGCTGCATCGGCACCTTTGAAGCCACCCAGAAGAATGTTGCCGAGGAGATTATCACTAACGCCATCAGCTCCGCCACCAGGGACCCCCGCTTCCCCCCGATTGCCCCCGATGAGCTCAAAAACATCAGCTACAGCGTCGATGTCCTTACCCCCCCGGAGCCGATAGAGAGCCAGGACCAGCTAGACCCCAAGAAGTATGGGGTGATTGTGGAGGCTGGCTTCAGGCGGGGCTTACTTCTGCCTGACCTTGAGGGGGTGGATGACGTTGACTCTCAGATTGGCATCTGCCGCCAGAAGGCAGGCATCGCCCCCGACGAGCCGATAAAGCTATATAGGTTTGAGGTG
>SOJS01000111.1 GCA_004376435.1 Dehalococcoidia bacterium | reverse complement strand
CGGTGCCATGAGGAACTTCAGTGTGGCGGCGATGGGGGTCTACCCCTATATAACGTCTTCAATTATTATGATGCTGCTGGTGCCGGTTATCCCAAGATTGCAGGCTATCTCCCGGGAGGGGGAGACAGGCAGGCACCGCATTAACCTCATCACCCACTGGCTGGTAGTGCCCCTAGCTGCCCTGCAGGGTTACGGACAGCTGGTTTTTCTCCAGCAGCAGAATATTATCGCCAGTACTACACCACTGTCAATAGTAGCCATGGTGCTAACAATGGTCGCCGGCACCATGTTCTGCGTCTGGCTGGGTGAGCTTATTACTGAATACGGCATTGGCAATGGTATATCCATCATAATTTTTGGCGGCATCGTGGCTGGCTTACCCGAGCTTATCGGGCAGGGTTTTCTAGCCAAGGAGAACTTCAGCGGTTTAGCAATGTATATTATCATCGCCCTGGTTACTATTATGGTAATAGTCATCTTTACCGAGGCGCACCGCCGCATTCCGGTGCAGTATGCCCGCAGTGTAATTCGCGGCGGTCGTATGATGCGGCAATCAGGCTCAACCCATATCCCGCTGCGGGTAAATACTGCCGGCATGATTCCCCTCATCTTTGCCATGTCTTTAGTGCTCTTCCCCAGCATGATAGCCAGTTATTTTGCCGCCCCCGTCGGCGCCGAGCCTAACTTTGCCAACTGGATTATGGAGCTATTTAGCCCCAGCGCCGCCCTACCGCTGGGTCTATTCTACTGGGGTCTCTTCTTCCTGCTGGTGGTTGGCTTTGCCTTCTTCTATACCATGATAGTTTTTCAACAGCAGGATTTGCCCAATGTTCTCCAGCGGCAGGGAGGCTTTATCCCCGGCATTCGCCCCGGCAAACATACCAAGGAGTATCTTGACGGGGTGATAAAGCACATCACCTGGGCCGGGGCTCTCTTTCTGGCGGCAGTGGCGATAATGCCATTTCTGGCACGAGAGATTACCGATGTTCAGGTAATCCAGCTATCCAGCATGGGTATGCTTATTGTGGTTGGCGTTGTCCTGGATACCATGAAGCAGCTTGAGGCACAACTAGTAATGCGGCGCTACGAAGGCTTTATTAAATAAGGGTAAAAGGTGTATATTATCTTTCTCGGTGCCCCCGGCGCCGGCAAGGGAACACAGGCGGCTATTGTGGCTAATGAGCTTAATCTGACTCACATTGCCACCGGTGACCTCTTTCGGCAGGCGGCGGAGGGGGGGACAGAGTTAGGCAGGAAGGTTAAATCATATATGGAGAAGGGGAAACTAGTCCCGGATAGGATAACGATGCAGATGGTTCTGGAGCATGTCTCAGTCCTTGGTCAGGAGTCTGGGGCAATCCTTGACGGCTTTCCCCGAAACCTCAAGCAGGCAAAGGCGCTGGATGAAGCCCTCGCCAAAAAGAATAAAGCTATAGATAAGGTGGTCTATATTAAAGTCCCTGAGGAGGAATTGCTAAAGAGGCTCAGCGGGCGCTGGGTCTGCCGTAACTGCCAGACGCCATATCACGCCACTGATTCCCCACCCAAGGCAGAGGGCAGGTGTGACCGCTGTGGCGGCCAGCTCTACCAGCGTCCTGATGATAGGGAGCAGACAGTCAGAAAGCGGCTGGAGGTCTATCTTGATAAGACGGCACCCCTTGTTGACTACTACGATAGAGTCGGTAAAATAGTGGCCATAGATGGCAAGGGAGGGGTGGCTAAGGTGAGCCAGAAGATAGTTTCCGCTCTTAGCCGTGGCTAACGTGGCAAAATGATTACCAGATGGGTATAATTATTAAATCAGATGAGGAGATTGCCGCCATGCGGCAGGCAGGAAGGATTGTGGCTAGAGTACTGGAGATGCTAAAGGAGCAGATAAGGCCGGGGGTAAAGACCAGGGAGCTGGACATTACCGCTGCCCGCGAGTTAAAGAGGCTGGGCGCCAGACCATCATTTAAGGGATACCGTGGCTTTCCGGCTAATCTCTGTGTTTCCGTAAATGATGAGATAGTGCACGGCATTCCCGGAGAGCGGACCCTAAAAGAGGGCGATATTGTATCCCTTGACCTGGGGGCTATCTTTATGGATTTTCACGGTGATGCCGCCATAACAGTCGCTGTCGGCCAGATTAGCCCACTAGCCAGAGAGCTGGTGGAAATTACTGAAGGCGCGCTAGAGGCCGGCATTACCGCCGCCCGTGGTGGGGCAAGACTGGGGGATATTTCAGCGGCTATTCAAAATCATGCTGAGTCAAGGAATCTCTCAGTGGTGCGCCAGTATACCGGGCATGGTATTGGCCGCCAGATGCACGAAGAACCCCAGATACCAAACTTTGGCTTAGCTGGCACGGGACCGGTGCTGAAAAAGGGGATGACCCTTGCCCTTGAGCCGATGGTGAATTTAGGTGACTGGCGCACCCGGCTTGGTGATGACAAATGGACAGTTTCAACTGCCGATGGCAGCCTTTCAGCCCACTTTGAACATACCATTGCCATTACTGATGATGAGGCGGAGATACTTACTATTTTATAGAGAAGAAAATTATGGCTAAAAAGCAGGCGATTGAGGTTGAGGGAATAGTGGTTGAGCCGCTGCCCAACGCTATGTTCCGCGTTGAGCTGCCCAACGGGCATAAGGTGCTGGCTCATATTTCAGGTAAGATAAGGCTACATTATATTAAAATCTTACCCGGTGATAAGGTGCTGGTGGAGCTTTCTCCCTATGACCTGAGTCGGGGCAGAATTACCTATCGCTTTAAGTAAGGGGGCTACAATGAAAGTAAGGGCTTCGGTTAAAGTTAGATGTGAAAAGTGCAAGGTGGTGAAAAGGCGGGGGGTGGTCAGGATTATCTGTTCCAACCCGAGGCATAAACAGAGGCAGGGCTAACAAGGAGGATAGATGGCACGTATCGCCGGTGTTGATATACCCAGAAATAAGCATGTTGGCATCTCACTCCAGTACATCTATGGTATCGGTCCTAACTTAAGCCAGAAGATTCTAGCCCAGACCGGTATTAACCCTGATGTCAAGGTGAGCGACCTTACTGAGGACGAGGTCAACCGCCTCCGTGAGTCCATTGACCGCGAGTATAAGGTTGAGGGCGAGCTGAAGAAAGCGGTTAACCTTAACATTAAGCGCCTTATTGAGATTGGCAGCTACCGCGGCTTAAGGCACCGCCATAGTCTGCCTGTCAGAGGGCAGCGAACCCAAACCAATGCCCGCACCAAGCGCGGTCAGCGGAAGACAGTGGCTGGTAGGGGGCAGAGGCGCGGTATGACCAAGAAGTAACCAGACTCATACTTAAACTAGGAGGCAAAATGCCACAGAAAAAGCGAGGTAGGCGAAGACGGGGGGAACGCAAGTCCGTTCCATCTGGGAGAGCCTACATCCAATCAACCTTTAATAATACCATCATCACCCTTACCGACCCGAAGGGGAATGTTATCGCCTGGGGGAGTTCCGGCACTGCCGGCTTTAAGGGCTCGCGCAAAGGCACCCCCTACGCCGCCCAGCTAGCCGCCCGTGATGCGGCACGAAAAGCCGCCGAGTATGGCTTAAAGCAAATAGAGGTCTATGTCAAAGGTCCAGGGAGCGGGCGCGAGGCGGCCATTCGCTCCCTGCAGAGTTCAGGGCTTTACATTACCAGCATCAGGGATGTGACCCCCATCCCGCACAATGGTTGCCGTCCGCCAAAGAGAAGGCGGGTCTAGGAGGCAAAGGAATGGCAAGATATACAGCAGCCGTCTGCCGATTATGCCGCCGCAGTGGCGAGAAGCTCTTCCTGAAAGGCAGTAAGTGTATTACTAAATGTGTCTTCGACAGGCGGGGAAGACCCCCGGGACAGCAGACACGTCAGCGCCGCCGTCCCTCCGAGCGTAGTTTTCAGCTCAGGGAGAAGCAAAAAGCCCGCTACAGCTATGGCATGCTGGAGCAGCAGTTCAAGCGCTTTTTTGCCCAAGCCGAGCGGCAACAGGGTATTACCGGGGAAAATCTACTGGTGCTACTAGAGAGACGGCTGGATAATGTGGTCTATCGTCTGGGGTTTGCCGATTCCCATGCCCAGGCTCGTCAGCTAGTTCAGCACGGGCACATCCTGCTCAACGGGCGCAAGACAGATATACCATCCTGCCTGGTCAAAGAGGGCGATAAAATTAGCTGGCGCCCGGAAAGCGCCAAAACTGAGTATTACAAACAAATGGCTGAGGAAATCAAGGGCAAGGCAGTCTCAGGCTGGCTGAGCCTGGATAAGGAGAAGGTTGTTGGTCAGGTTTTACTGCTGCCGACACCGGATGATATTGAGGCTAAATTTGATGGCAAGACTATTGTTGAATACTACTCACGATAAGCTGGTTAATAAGGAGGCATCGTGTCTCACCTAGTGATACCTAAGATTGATTGTATTGAGGGCAATGCTACCTTTGGGCACTTTCTCGCCGAGCCGCTGGAAAAGGGCTTTGCCACCACCCTGGGCAATAGCCTGCGGCGGGTGCTTCTTGGTTATCTCCCCGGGGCGGCTGTAACCTGGGTTAAGATTGAGGACATTCAGCACGAATTCTCCACCATTCCCCATGTCAAGGAGGATGTCATTGAGTTCCTGCTTAATGTTAAAGCATTAAGATTAAGACCTCTCTCCGGGCAACCGGCTATTCTAACGCTGGAGGTGGAGGGGGAGGGGCAGGTCTGTGCTGCCGACATTAAACCCTCCTCTGACTTTGAAATTGTAAATCCCGAGCTTTATCTAGCCACCCTAGATTCACCTGAAGCCAAACTCTATGCCGAGTTTAATGTCGAGCTGGGTGCCGGCTATAAGCAGGCGGAAGCCAGCGATAATCTGCTGCTGGAGGCAATCCCGGTAGATGCCATCTTCAGCCCAATACGCAAGGTTAATACTACCGTTGAGCCAACCCATGTTGGGCAGGA
The DNA here is from genome assembly GCA_004376435.1 of Dehalococcoidia bacterium. Classification (GTDB taxonomy): domain Bacteria; phylum Chloroflexota; class Dehalococcoidia; order Dehalococcoidales; family JAUVZE01; genus SOJS01. The sequence goes on along the minus strand of SOJS01000111.1, from coordinate 4,223 downwards.
GACGAGTCGTGAGCGGCTATATCTGGAAGTATGGACAGATGGCACAATATCACCGATAGAGGCAATCAGCCTCGGGGCTAACATACTAATAGAGCAACTCTCCCCGTTTGTTGATTATACCAAGGTCTCCCAGATGGAGGAGGAGAAGCAGCTCATCCGCAAATCAATTCCCGATGAAAAATATGAAATGCCGGTAGAGCAACTGAACCTATCAGTGCGCACCCTTAACTGCTTACGGCGCGGCGGTATTAATACCGTGGGGGAACTGATAACAAAAGGGGAGAAGGAGCTGCTTTCACTGCGCAACTTCGGGCAGAAGTCAAAAAACGAGCTGAAAGAGCGCCTCGAGTCATTAGAGCTGTCTCTTTCTCCCAAGATTGAGGAGGAGAATGAGGCATAAGGTAGCCGGTAGAAAGCTAGGCAGAACGGGCAGTCACCGCCGGGCGCTTTATCGCAACCTGGTGACCGACCTTCTCAACTATGAAAAAATCACTACTACCCAGGCTAAAGCCAAGGAGGTGCGCTCTCTGGCAGAGAAGATGATTACCCTGGGTAAGGAGGGCGGGCTTCACTCCCGCCGCCAGGCACTATCATTTATTTTAGATAAAAAAGTAGCCGATAAGTTATTTGCTGAGCTTGCCCCAAAGTATGCTGAGCGCCCCGGCGGCTACACCCGCATTACTAAAATAGGACCGAGACTGGGCGATGGGGCGGCTATGGTTCAGCTTGAGCTGGTAGAGTAGCCCCCCGCTGGACTAGGTTTGATGACCAAGATGGTATTAATTATGGAGTATAACGGCAGAAACTACCACGGCTTCCAACTGCAGGCTAGTGTGCCCACCATTCAGGGGGAGATAGAGAAGGCACTAACCAAGCTTACCGGGGAGAAGAGGCGGGTGATGGCAGCCAGCCGAACTGATGCCGGCGTCCATGCCCGGAGACAGGTGGTCAGCTTCAGGACAGGGTCATCCCTGCCGCCGCTGACCTTTACTAACGGGTTAAACCATTACCTGCCCCAGGATATTGCCGTCAAGGCGGCTTATAGAGTGGCTGATTCCTTTAATGTCAGGCGTGATGCTATCAGCCGGGAATATAGCTATTACATACTAAATAGTCCCACCCGCTCCCCTATCTGGGGAGACTTCTCCTATCAAATTGCGGCTCATCTAGATACTGAAACTATGAATGAGGTCTGCCAGGCTCTTATCGGCGAGCATGACTTTGCCTCATTTGCCTCCTGTATCGGGGGTAATATTAAAAACACAACCCGGCATGTCTTCCGGGCAGAAACAGAAAGGGATGGGGATATGGTCATTTTCAATATGGTGGCTAACTCCTTCCTGCCCCACCAGGTGCGCAATACTGTCGGCAGCCTGACCAGGGTTGGTCTGGGCAGGATGACCGCTGGTGAATTTGGTAACCTGCTGGAGGCAAAAAAGCCGGCTATGGCTGGTCCCACCGCCCCTGCCGGCGGACTTTATCTGATAGAAATAAACTACCCACAACCTTGGGAGAGACAATGAAAACCTACAGCGCTAAGGCGTCAGATATTAAGCGAGAATGGCATCTTGTTGATGCCTCGGATAAGATTCTCGGCCGGCTGGCAACACAGATAGCCAAACTGCTTATGGGCAAAGGCAAGCCAATCTTTACCCCCAATCTGGATAGCGGCGACTTTGTCGTTGTTATCAATGCCGCCAAGGTTCGGGTTACCGGCAATAAGGTCAAGCAGAAGGTCTATTACCGACATTCAGGCTACCCCGGCGGGCTTAAAGGCGTCACGCTGGAGAAAATGATGCAGACTAACCCCAGCCGGGTAATTGAGCACGCCGTCAAGGGGATGTTGCCCCACAACCGGCTGGGTGCTAAAATACTAAAGAAGCTGCGGGTCTATGCCGGCGATAGCCACCCCCACCCCACCAAGGCGGTAGCTAAAGAGGAATAAATGGAAAAACAGAGCTACTTTCACGGGACAGGAAGACGCAAGAGCGCGGTGGCACAGGTAAGGCTGCTACCGGGTGATGGCGCTATTATCATCAATGGCATCCCCTATGAGGAGCGGTTCCCCCGCCTTGAGCACCGCCGCACCATCGCACAACCCCTTCTCGTTTCCGAGCACACGGCAAAATATAATGGCGTCGCCAAGGTGGCTGGGGTTGGGGTATGGGGGCAGAGCGGCGCCATCTCCCACGGCATTGCCCGCGCCTTAATCAGGGCTGACGAGAAACTGAGACCGATACTACGCCAGCACGGGCTGCTGACCAGGGACTCGCGGGTTAAAGAGAGAAAGAAGCCAGGCTTAAAACGGGCACGCAAGGCACCTCAATATACCAAGAGGTAATATCAGAGCTATCTACTTAAGCCCGCCCGTAGTCATCTTCTATCCTGACCACATCATCAAGCTCAGGGGTGGAGACCTCAAAGAAGGTGGTGTCCTCTATTGCCTTGAGGCGGTGTTTGGTAAAAGGTGGCACGGTGATACTCTCACCGGGCTTAACTACTCTGGACACCATGCTGCCATCTTCCTCAATATCAAGCAGCGCCTTCCCCTGATAGATATATATGGTTTCGTCCTTCTTCTTATGATATTGAAGGCTGAGGCGGTGGTCTTTTTTGACAAAGATTACCTTGCCGGCATAATGCGGCGTGTGAGCAAAAAGTAGCTCAAACCCCCACGGCTTTTCTGTTTTGCGGGGAAGTTTATCTTCCATAGCCAATTCCTACCTTCAGACGCCGGCTAGCTCCTTGCCAAAGTCAAGCAGTTCTGCCACCCGAGCCTGACTATCGCTTTCGGCATATATCCTGAGAACAGGCTCAGTCCCGGAAGGACGGATAAGGAGCCAGCTACTATCAGCCAGAATAAAGCGAAAGCCATCGGCGGCATCTGACTTGACCACTTTAACGCCACCAATAGCGGTCGGGGAATAACCTTTAAGGCGACGGCTTATTTTGAGGCGCTCACTCTGAGGGAGCTTTATGTCAACACGGTCATAGTAGTGAGGTCCGACCTGGCTATAGAGATAGTCCACAAGCTGAGACGGGGTCTTACCCGTCCTGACCATCAGGTCAAGGAAATAGAGACCGGCCAGGATGCCGTCCCGCTCTGGTATGTGCCCCCGAAAGCCGTAGCCGCCGCTCTCCTCACCGCCGATGAGGGCGTTTTTAGATACCATCATCGGGGCAACGTACTTAAAGCCCACCTTCACCTCATAAACAGGCACATTAAATATCTCCCCCAGCCGGTAGAGCATACTGGTGGTGGTTATTGTCTTCACGATGGCACCCCTCTCCCCCCGCACCTCCAGCAAATAGAGGCAGAGCAGGGCAAAGACCTGAAGCTGGTTAATAAAAACTCCATTTTCGTCAATAATGCCAATGCGGTCGGCATCACCGTCAGTCGCCAGGCCGACATCAGCCCCCTGCTGCTTCACCGCTGCCGAAAGCTGGCCCAGATTAGCCGCAATTGGCTCAGGTTGTATTCCAGGGAATAACGGGTGGCGCTGGCTATTTATCTCGGTTACTTCAATGGCTTCCCCGTCAAGCAGCTTCTTGAAGTAGCCGGCGCCGGCGCCATACATAGAGTCAACCACTACCTTCAGCCGGGAGCGGCGCAGCCGCTTGAAGTCAACCAGGCTAGCTAGCTGGCTGAGGTAGGCAGGGGCGGGGTCAAGATATTCAATCAAGCCCTTCTCCACCGCCTCCGCCAGCGGCAGTTGATTTACCTTTTCCCCTGCCAAGGCAGAGGCAATATGCTTCTCCAGCTGAGCAATAACTTCAGGGGGAGCGCTGGCGCCATACTCAGACTTATACTTAAAGCCGCTCCACTGAGCCGGGTTATGGCTGGCAGTGATAATTACTGCCCCGCCCGCCCTCTGCACCAGAATGCTGTAGCTTACCACCGGCGTTGGCACCGGTCGGGGGCAGAGATAGGCCTTTATTTTGTTAGCCGCCACCACCTCAGCAACAGCAGCAGCAAAGTCTTCAGAGGCAAAGCGGGTGTCATAGCCAATCATCACCCCACGCCCAGCCAAGCCGGCTCCTTTAAGATAATCAGCCACCCCTTGGGCACAGGCACGCACATTAGCAAAGGTAAAGTCTTCGGCGATAATCCCCCGCCAGCCCTCGGTGCCGAATTTAATGGGGTTATTTTCCAACCCTATCCCCTTTATCCCCTTCCCCTTATCAAGGGGAAGGGGAAATTTTTATACAAGAGAGGCTTCGCC
>SOJS01000012.1 GCA_004376435.1 Dehalococcoidia bacterium | reverse complement strand
TGCCCAACCCCTTCCCCGCCATCCGCTATCATTCATTAGCCGTGGTGGCTGACAGTCTGCCTGATTGCCTTGAGGTCAGTGCCTGGACAGCCAATGGTATAATTATGGGACTGCGCCACCGCCGCTTTGCGGTGGAGGGGGTCCAGTTCCACCCGGAATCAATAATGACCGCGGTAGGGAAGGACTTGCTCAGGAATTTCTTAAGCGGGGGAAAGAGCCATGATTAAAGAAGCAATAGACACCCTGGTTTCAGGTAATTCGCTTACCTTTGAGCAGGCTGCCGGGGTAATGGAGGAACTGATGAGCGGCGAGGCGACGCCGGCCCAGTTTGGCGCCTTTGTCACCGCACTGAGAATTAAGGGGGAGACAGTGGATGAGATTGCCGGGCTGGCTAGTGTTATGCGGGCTAGGGCAGTGCCGGTAAGAGCCAGCCGGCCGCTGGTTGATACCTGCGGCACTGGCGGTGACAGCTCCTCCAGCTTTAATATCTCCACTGCCGCCGCCCTGATTGCCGCCGGCGCCGGGCTCAGGGTAGCCAAGCACGGCAACCGGGCAATGAGCAGCCACTGTGGCAGTGCCGATGTTCTGGAGGCACTGGGGGTCAAGATTGACCTCGGCGCTGAGGCGGTGGCTGAGTGCCTGGAGAAGGTGGGCATTGGCTTTATGTTTGCCCCTATCTTCCACCCGGCGATGAAGCATGCCGCCGCCCCCCGCCGTGAGATTGGTGTGCGCACTGTATTTAATATCCTCGGACCCCTGACCAACCCCGCCCGGGCTGAGTATCAGGTAATTGGCGTTCCTACCAAAGAGCTGGGGGAGAAGATTGCCCTTGTCCTCCACCGCCTGGGGACAAAACATGCCCTGGTGGTGCACGGCACTGATGGTATGGATGAAATCTCAATCACCGCCAGCTCGCTGGTGTGGGAGGTTAATGAGAGCGGAGTATCACCGCCCTATCAAGTCTCGCCGCCCCATTTTGGCTTTAAGGAGGCAAGTCTGGCTGAAATTAAGGGCGGCACACCTGAAGAGAGTGCCAAAATACTGCGCCGCATCCTGGAAGGGGAGAGGGGAGCGAGGCGGGATGTGGCGGTGATGAATACTGCCGCCGCTCTGGTCGCCGGCAATATGGCTGCTGACCTTAAGGAGGGGGCTCGCCTTGCCGAGGAGGCGATTGATAGCCGACAGGCTATGGAGAAGCTTGATAAGCTGGTCAGGCTCAGCCAGAGCTTGGGTTAAAATTGGAAAGGAAGATGCTGGATAAGATTATCGCTCAAAAGAGGGGGGAGGTTGAGCAGAGGAAAAAGAGCCTGCCCCTGCCCCGCCTTAAGGAGAGCATCGCCCGGCGGCCGGCGCCGGTTGATTTTGCCCTTGCCCTCAGGGGTGACGGCACCAAGTTGATTGCTGAGATAAAGCGGGCATCACCATCGCGTGGGGTTCTCTGCCCTGACTTTGACCCCGTTGGGTTAGCCCGCAGCTACACTCAGGGAGGGGCGGCGGCAATCTCGGTGCTGACCGAGGCCAAATACTTTGGCGGCAGCCTTGACCATCTGGCGGCGGTCAGGGAAGAAACCAGCCTTCCCCTGCTGAGGAAGGACTTTATCCTTGACCCGTATCAGGTATATGAGTCGCGGGCTTACGGGGCTGATGCCCTGCTGCTGATAGTGGCTATCCTAAGCCAGGGGGAGCTTGAGGAGCTCCTTGCCTTAAGTGGTAGCCTCGGTTTAGGGTGTCTGGTTGAGGTTCATACTGAGGCTGAGCTGAAAAGGGCGCTCCTCAGCCGGGCGGAGGTTATTGGCATCAACAACCGGGACCTTAATACTTTTAAAGTTGATATTAACACCGCCTGCCGCCTGCGCCCCCTTATTCCTCAGACGCTGACTGTGGTCAGTGAGAGCGGCATCAGCTGTCGTGGTGATGTGGAGAAGCTAAAAGGGTGGGGGGTTAATGCGGTGCTGGTAGGTGAGGCTCTGGTTACAAGTAGTGATATCAAGGCAAAGATGAGGGAGCTGATACTATGACCCGGGTCAAGGTTTGCGGCATTAAGGAAGAAGCTCACGCCCGGGCTGTCGCCCGTGCCGGGGGCGACTTTATCGGGCTGGTCTTTGCTCCCAGTGGACGGCAGATAACCCCAGAGCGGGCGCGTGATATAGCTAGTGTCGTCAGAGAAAATAATAAGATAGCTGTGGTTGGTGTTTTTGTCAATACCCCGGCCGCTGAGGTAAACCGGATTGCCGATTACTGCCATCTGGACTGGGTGCAGCTAAGCGGTGATGAGCCCTGGGAGCACTGCCGCCAGATAGCCAGACCAGTAATTAAGGCAGTTTGGATAGGCTGGGAGAGTCCTGAGGAAATCGTTGCCCATCTAACCAAGGGAGAAAAGGCGCTCTCCGGCAAGAAGCATCTCTACCTTGTTGACTCCTGTGTTAAGGGCAAATATGGTGGCAGTGGTGTTGCCTTTGACTGGGGTCGGGCGCAGCCGGTAGCCGAGCATTTCCCGGTGATTATCGCCGGCGGCCTTAATGCGCACAATGTCGCCCAGGCAATCAGGATAGTATCACCCTGGGGGGTGGATGTCTCCTCAGGGGTGGAGGTGGATGGGGTCAAAGATGAAGCTAAAATTAAGGCTTTTATTGAAGCCGTAAGGAGAAGCGATGACCGCCAGTAGAAGGCTACCCGACGGCCGCGGTTACTTCGGGCAGTTTGGCGGCATGTTCGTCCCCGAGACGCTGATGCCGGCCCTTAAGGAGCTGGAGTTAGCCTATGCTAAAGCTCAGGCTGACCCTGACTTCCAGCAGCAGTTTCAGCACTTGTGTCGGCACTATATTGGCCGCCCCACCCCCCTGTATGCGGCGAAGCAGCTATCAGCGAAGATAGGCGCCGCCACCATCCTGCTCAAGCGCGAGGACCTGGCTCATACCGGGGCACACAAGATTAACAACGCCCTGGGGCAGGGCCTGCTGGCGAAGAGGATGGGCAAGAAAAGGGTTATCGCCGAGACCGGTGCCGGTCAGCACGGGGTGGCGGTGGCGGCGGTGTGCGCTATGCTCGGTCTAAAGTGTATCATCTATATGGGGGAAGAGGACATCAAGCGCCAGTCGCCCAATGTCTTCCGCATCAAACTGCTCGGTGGCGAAGTGCGCCCTGTTTCCTCGGGCAGCCGCACCCTGAAGGATGCCATCAACGAGACTATCCGTGACTGGGTGAGCAATGTCAATGATAGCTACTATCTCCTCGGTTCCGTGGTCGGTCCCTACCCCTACCCGATGATAGTGAGAAATTTTCAGTCAATAATCGGGCAGGAGACAAAGGAGCAGATATTGGCTACCTACCAGCGCCTGCCTGATTATCTGATTGCCTGTGTTGGCGGCGGCAGTAATGCCATCGGTCTCTTCCACCCCTTCTTTAGCCAGAAAAGCGTCAAATTTATTGGCGTTGAGGCGGCGGGGAAGGGTTTGGCGACAGATAAACATGCGGCATCACTGGCTGTCGGCAAGGTTGGGGTGCTGCATGGCACCAAGTCATATCTACTTCAGGACGATAACGGGCAGATAATGCCAACTCACAGTATTGCCCCCGGGCTGGACTATCCTGGGGTGGGACCGGAGCATAGTTACTACAAGGAGACAGGGCGCGCCACCTATGTTGCCGTTAGCGACACCCAGGCTCTGGAGGGCTTTAAGCTCCTTTCTCATACCGAGGGTATAATCCCGGCGCTGGAGCCAGCCCACGCCATCTACTACACTGCTGAGCTGGCGGCTGGTCTGCCATCGGATAAGCTTATCGTTGTCAACCTTTCCGGTCGCGGTGATAAAGACCTGGATATTGTCTATCAAGCAGAAGGAAGGGAGCTATGAGCCGTATCGCCTCTGTTTTCAAGCCCGGTCATAAGGCGCTGATTGCCTATCTCACGGTAGGCTACCCCGATATAGAGACAACCTATAAGGTAGCCTCCGTCTTGGCAGATAGCGGCTGTGATATCATTGAGCTCGGCATCCCCTTCTCCGACCCCCTGGCTGACGGTGTCACCATTCAGAGGGCAAGCTACCAGGCACTAAAGCAGGGGACTAGCCGCCAAACGTGCCTGGAGGTAGCCGGTAAGCTGAGCCAGAAGCTGACGATGCCGCTTGTTTTTATGACCTATTACAACCCGGTGTTTAGCTTTGGGCTGGAAGCCTTCTGCCGGGCGGTCGCCGGGGCTGGAGTTGATGGGCTGATAATTCCTGACCTGCCAGTAGAGGAGGGGAGCGAGCTGGAAGCTATAACCAGAAAACTAAATCTTGACCTTATCTATTTATTAGCCCCCACCAGCACCGGGGAGCGCGTCTCCATAGTAGCCGAAAAGTCCGGCGGCTTTATCTATCTCGTTTCCCTGACCGGTGTTACCGGTGCCAGAAAGACCCTGCCTGCCGAACTGGAGGAATTTGTCAGGCGGGTGAGGAAGAAAGCAACCCAGCCTCTCTGTGTTGGCTTTGGTATCGCCAATGCCGAGCAGGCAAGGCGGGTAGCCAAGGTGGCTGACGGCATCATTGTCGGTAGCCGTCTTATTCAGCTTATTGAGGAGGACGGCACACTTTCTTCCCTGAAAACCTTTATTTCAAGCTTACGAGTGGCTTTGGGTTAATATAACAAAGATAGCAGAGCAAAAGGAGGGTAGGAAGAAAAGGTGACTTGGATACCTTGATTAAAATCGGCTGACAATTTAAAATGAAACTTAAAAAAACTAAAGGAGGATGAAAATGGAAAGAACAATGTACCCCCTTGACCCAAAGGAAATGCCGACAGCCTGGTATAACATCCTGCCCGATTTACCGCAGCCGCTACCACCCGAACGCCATCCGGTCACCAAGGAACCCTGCCCTCTGGATATGCCCCTGCCGCCGCCGCTTTTCCCTGATGCTATTAATAAGCAGGAGTTCAGTAAGGAGCGCTACATTGAAATCCCGGAGGAGGTGCAGAGCATCTATAGACTGTGGCGGCCGACGCCGTTATATCGGGCACACCGCTTGGAAAAGGCTTTATCCACACCAGCCAAGATTTTCTACAAATATGAAGGAGTAAGCCCGGCCGGTAGCCACAAGCCAAACACGGCAGTGGCTCAGGCTTACTATGCCAAGAAGGAGGGATTCAAGCGCCTGGCCACCGAGACCGGTGCCGGGCAGTGGGGCAGTGCCCTGGCTATGGGCGCTATGTTCTTTGGTCTTGAGCTAAAGGTCTATATGGTCAGGGTAAGCTACAATCAGAAGCCCTATCGCCGTATGCTGATGGAGACCTGGGGGGCACAGTGTGTTCCCAGCCCCAGCCCGGACACCGAGGTAGGACGCCGCATTCTTAAGGAGAACCCTGATTCTACTGGTAGCCTGGGGATTGCCATCAGCGAAGCCATCGAGGATGCCTTTGCCCATGATGATACCAAGTACTCCATAGGCAGTGTCACCAACCATGTCCTTCTCCACCAGACCATTGTTGGAGAGGAGTGCCGAAAACAAATGGAGATGGCAGACGCCTACCCTGATATTATCGTCGGCTGTATTGGTGGCGGCTCAAACTTTGCCGGGCAATTCCTACCCTGGATCAGGGATAAAATTAGTGGGGCGAAGCCAGACCTGCGCGTCATCTGCGCCGAGCCTCAAGCCTGCCCCAGCTTGACCAAGGGCCCCTATACCTGGGACTACGGGGACGAAGCCGGGCTTGCCCCGATACTCAAGATGTACACCTTGGGTCATACCTTTGTGCCGCCCCCTGTCCATGCTGGCGGTCTGCGCTACCACGGCATGGCGCCCATAATCTGCCATCTCTACAAGCTGGGCCTGGTTGAAGCCAGGGCTGAGCACCAGCTGGCTACCTTCAAAGCTGGGGTAACCTTTGCCCGCACCGAGGGTATCATCTCTGCCCCCGAGCCAAACCACGCCATCAAGGTAGTTATTGATGAAGCCCTTGCCTGCAAGGAGTCTGGCGAGGCAAAGACAATACTGCTGGCTCACAGCGGACACGGGCACTTTGACCTGGCTGCCTATGATGAGTACCTCTCTGGCAGGCTAAAGGATTACGAGTATCCCGAGGAAAAGGTAAAGGAGGCGCTTGCCTCCCTGCCCCAGATAACCTAGTTATCAGGGGGGCTGGGGTAAATACCCAGCCCCCCTATTTTTTGCCCTGATTTTTGCCCTATGCTACAATAAAGGCGACTATGAACAGGGCAAAGATAAAATATGTGGTAGCTTGTTTTATTTTAGTCCTATCCCTTCTTCTGGGGACAAGCTGCCAGATACCTGATATAGATATTTTCTCCCCGCCCAGCTCATCACCACCGACCACCACTATACCTATCAACCCTGACTGGACGCTACCACAAGAAGATGGCGGCGCTTCGCTGCTGCCCAGTATTGCCGATGTCGTGGCTGTGGTTAAGCCATCAGTGGTGGCTATCAACACCGAGACGGTGACCCTTGACATCTTCAACCGCCCCAGTGTTCAGGAGGGGGCTGGTTCGGGGTGGATTATAGATGGGGACGGCATTATCGTGACCAATAACCATGTCGTTGAGGGGGCGGAGATGGTTACTGTTACCCTAAGCGATGGCAGGACCTTTGCCGCCGAAACAATACGAACCGACTCTCTCAGTGATCTGGCGGTAATCAAGATTGATGCCCAAAACCTGCCGGCAGCCAGTATCGGCGACTCTTCTCAACTGCGGGTCGGTGATTGGGTGGTGGCTATCGGTAATCCGCTGGGGCTGGGGATAAGTGCCAAGGAGGGCATCGTCAGCCGCCTCGAGGTTTCCATTGTGGTATCCTCGGGGCAGATGCTATATGACCTTATTGAAACCAGCGCTGCTATCAATCCGGGTAACAGTGGTGGTCCGCTGGTCAACCTGGCGGGAGAGGTGATTGGCATTACCAGCATTAAGATTGCCACCGTCGGCGTTGAGGGTATGGGCTATGCTATCAGCATTAACACAGCCGAGTCAATCATTGAGCAGCTAATCAAGGTCGGCTATGTGGTTCGCCCTTATCTTGGAGTGGTGGTGCGGAGTGTTGACCAATATGTAATATCCCGCTATGACCTTGAGGTAGACGAGGGGGCTTTTATTACCGAGGTTGCCGCTGGCAGCCCGGCTGATGAAGCCGGCATTGAGGCGAGTGATGTTATTGTTAGCCTGGATGGTAAAAAGATAGCCACGGCGCAGGACCTAATCCAGGCTATCCACTCCAGCCAGATTGGACAGAAGGTGAAGATAATCTTGTGGCGGGGTGGCAGTAAAAATACCACTCATGCCGTGCTGGTGGAGTCCCCATCCCGCTAGCTCAGCCTCTTCACACCCAGTAGTATGTCATAGCCACCAAGTTTGTGGCTTTCGCTGTAGGCATCGGCTTGGGGAGCCCCATCAACAAGCTGGCGGGATAGCGTTTCCTGCTTAATATAGTCACCAAAATCGGCTATTACCTGCTTTAGGTAATCATTTCCCTGATAGTAGGTAACAATATAGTCGGCAATATCAAAGCCCGCCGAGCGGCGCATTGTCTGCAGGCGGTGCACTACCTCCCGCGCCGTTCCCTCATCTTTAAGCTCGGGGGGAATCTCAGTTGGAATAGCCACTGAGTAGCCACCTTCCGAGCTAATGATATAACCTTCTTTGTCCAGCTTACCCACATTATCAATAAATTGCAGGTCTTTTATGTTCAGTTCCTCCAGTATCTGTGGCTTAACCTTCTGCAAACTCAGTTGTTCCTGTTTTGAACTGGTGCTGACATAGTTAATCGCCAATGGCTGGCGCACCTTTATCCCTGCCTGACTGCGGGCAGCCCGCCCCAGACTTGATATCTTCATCGCCAGTCGGGTATCAGCCGCCAGCTGTTTATCAATTTTGGATTCATCCGCCTCGGGAAAGTCAGTCAGGTGGACGCTATCTGGAGCCTGGGGGAATGCCGAGATAACCAGGTTTTGATAGATTTCCTCGGCCAGAAATGGTGCTAGTGGCGCCAGCAGCTTGGATAGCGTAACCAGACACTGGTAGAGGGTGTTATAAGCTGCCAGCTTATCATCATCACTCTCACTCTTCCAGAACCGCCGCCGGCTGCGGCGCACATACCAGTTGGACAGAATGTCAACAAAGTCCTCTATTTTTCGCCCGGCCTCGGTCGGGTTATAGCCATCCAGTGACTTATCAACATCAACTATAAGTGACTGAAGCTCGGAGATAATCCATCTATCAAGCTCTGACTGATATGACGGCGTCTCTGAGGTAGGGGTAAAATTATCTATATTGGCGTAGGTGACAAAAAAGGAGTAGACATTCCACAGCGTCAGCAGGAAGCGGCGGGCACCCTCGGCGACCAGCTCTTCTGAGAAGCGGCGCACATTACCCGGCGCTGTGCTGGTGAAGAAGTACCAGCGCAGGGCATCAGCCCCGTATTTATCAATTATTGTCCCTGGTTCAACCACATTCCCTTTGGCCTTGCTCATCTTCTCCCCTTTGGCATCAAGAATGTGTCCCAGGCAGATAACATTCTTAAAGCAGGGGCGGTCAAAGAGAAGGGTGGAGATGGCGTGCAGGCTATAAAACCAGCCGCGGGTCTGGTCAACTGCTTCACAGATATAGTCGGCGGGAAAACGCCCGTCTTCAAATAGGCTCTCATTGTCAAAGGGGTAGTGCCATTGGGCTATGGGCATGGCTCCGGAATCAAACCAGCAGTCAATTACCTCGCTCACCCGCTTCATCCTGCCCTGGCACTGGGGGCAGGTAAAGGTAACCTCATCAACAAAGGGGCGGTGCAAATCCAGCGGCTCTTTAAGTCCGCTAAACCCGTCCTTCCCCTTTAATTCACCAACACTGCCGACACACTCATAGCGGCCACAGGACGCGCAGTGCCATATTGGCAGGGGCGTCCCCCAGTAACGCTCACGGGAGAAAGCCCAGTCTACATTGTTTTCCAGCCAGTCGCCAAAGCGCCCGTATTTTATGTGGGCCGGGTACCAGTTTATCTCCTTGTTGCCGGCAATAAGCCTTTCTTTGACCGCTGTTGTCCTGATATACCAGGTCTGCTTGGCGTAGTAAAGAAGGGGTGCCTCACAGCGCCAGCAGAAGGGGTAGGTGTGGCTAATTGTCTCACTGCGTAACAGCAGATTCCTTGACTTCAGGTCATCTAAAATAAGAGGGTCAGCATCTTTAACAAACTTGCCAGAGAAGGGATAATTTCCGCTAATTACCCCCTCCAAATCCACCATGTGGACAAAGTCCAGTTTGTAGTCCTCTCCTGTCTGATAGTCAACCTCACCATAAGCCGGGGCGATGTGGACAATACCAGTGCCTTCATCCAGCGCCACAAAATCAGTAGCGATTACAGGGTAGCTCAGGTCTTTTTTGGGCTTCTGTGTCTGGAGGCTGATATGCTGGCCACCCCCCTCATCTAAAACCGCCTGAAAAGCCTTGCGTTCCACCCCATAGTTATGGGGGTTAAAAAGGGGCTGATAGTGAAGATTTACTAGTTCCCTGCCTGTTACCCTCGCCACCACCTTGTTGCCCCCCAGCCCTGCCTTTTCGCGCCGGCTATCAGCCAGAATAAGATATTCGTTATTTACTTCTACAATGGTATACTCGGCATCGGGAGCCACTGCCAGAGCTGTATTGCCCGGCAGCGTCCAAGGTGTCGTCGTCCATGCCAGAAGGTAGGCCACCTTTCCCCCAAGGAGATTGAGGAGCCGTTTCTGCGCCTCGGAGTCATCTAATTTTGCCACCTTAAACTTTACATAAACCGAGGGGTCGGCAACATTATCCTGATAGCCCAAAGCAACCTCATGGGAGCTTAAGGAGGTGCCGCAGCGGGGGCAGTGGGGGGTAACCTTGTAACCCTGATAGACCAGCCCCCGGTCCCAGAGCTGCTTTATTGCCCACCAGCCAGTCTCAATGTAGTTGTTGTCCATGGTGATGTAGGGGTGCTCAAGGTCAATCCAGAAGCCGATGCGCTCGGTCAGCGCCTCCCACTTCTTGAGGTAGCTAAAGACGCTCTGCCGGCAGCGGGCATTGAACTTGTCAATGCCATACTGCTCAATCTGGGCTTTTCCCGAAAAGCCAAGCCCCCTTTCCACCTCCAGCTCTATGGGCAGTCCATGCGTATCCCAGCCTGCCTGACGTGGGGTGTAATAGCCTTTCATTGCCTTGTAGCGTGGAATTACATCCTTAAAGATGCGAGTCAGCACATGGTGTATCCCAGGGCTGCCGTTAGCCGTTGGCGGTCCCTCATATAATACAAAGCGGGGAGAGCCACGGCGACCTTCCACACTGCGCTCAAAGACATTATTTTTCTGCCACAGCTTGAGTATCCTCTCCTCAAGCTGTGGAAAGTTTACCTTGCTGGTAATTGGCTGAAACATGAGTAAGAACCTTTCTTCTGGGGCTACTTTTCTTGGGGCAGAATAACCACCTTACGCATCTCGCCCTCGCCGATGCTCTGCGTGGTGACATCGGGGTGGTTGGCTAGGGTAATGTGGATGATACGCCGCTCATAGGCTGGCATCGGCTCCAGAGTAAATGGCACCTCCTTGGCCTTTACCTGTTCGGCTACGCGCAGGGCGAGAGCCTGCAGTGTCTGATGGCGGCGTTGCTTGTAGCCGCCAACATCAATAAATATGGGCAGCCAGACCTTTCTCTGGTGAGCTATAATGAGCCTGACCATATACTGGAGGCAGGAAAGGGTCTGCCCCCGCCGCCCAATCAGAATCCCCAGGTCATCGCCATTTATATCAAAGGCAATAGCTGGGGCGGCTTCAGTTTCTCCCTCAACTTTTGGTTGAGCACCGGGGGTAACCGATGCCGCCATCCCCATCTTATCAAGCAGCATCTCCAGGACTTCCTTAGCTGCCTCGGCTACTTCGCTCTCTTCTTCAGGCGCGAGGAGGGTCACTCTAACCCTGGCCTCCTCACCGCCCATACCCAGGATGCCAGTCTTACCTTCGCTTAGGATGGTGACTTCTACCTCGTCCCGAGCGACGCCTAATTGCTCTAAGGCTTGCTGGATAGCCGTCTCGACGCTCTTGGCGCTTATCTCCACTTCCTTCATCTTCAGCTTCCTCCGCAGAACTCATTTCTACAATATCAGCCTCAACAGGAGCCTCCGAAGGGGCTTGCTCTACCTGGCTGATGCGCTTGATATACTTCTTATCCCTGTCCCCTGGCTTCCTGGCCGTTGATGGAGCCAGCCCTCCCCAGCCGGTAATATAATACTGAATGGCAATAGTGATAATGTTGGACGCTACCCAGTAGAGAGCCAGGCCGCTGGGGAACTGCATGGTAAGAAAGGCAAACATCAGCGGCATCATCCACAGCATCATTCGGCTCTGTGCCTGCTGCCGGGGGTCGGCGGAGGTGGGTGTTACCATCTTCTGTTGCAGCCACATTGTGCCCCCAACCAGGATTGGCAGTATGAGCAGCCTGTCCGGTGTTGCCAGGTTTAGCCACAGGAAACTGCTATACAGCGGCAGCACCGAATACACCATGGGCCAGGAATAGAGGTAGCGGGAAATACCGAGAAAGTCCTCCGGCGTTACCGCCAGCAGTCTTATGATTGACTGATATAGAGCTATCCAGATGGGCATCTGGATTAGCATAGGCAACAGGCAGCCGGCGGGACTTATCCCCGACTCCTTATAAAGCCTCATCTGCTCCTGCGCCAGCTTAGCCTTATCCTTGGCGTGCTTTTTCTGAAGCTCTGTAAGCTTTGGCTGAAGGGCTTGCATGGCTTTGGTCGCCCGCAGCTGCTTTAAGGTGAGGGGTATTGTTACCAGCCGAACAATAATGGTGAGCACAATGATAGCCAGCCCGAAGTTGCTAAAAAGAGCACTATAGACTGCAATCAGGCCGTTTATCATCGGCTGCAAGATAATTAAATCCCAGATTGCCCCGATATCCAAAGAAATCTACCTCACTTACTGCTTAGTGGCAGGCTCCACAGCGTTACCCCTGTCTGGGCACTCAGCGCATAAAGGGTGTTTTCCTGGGTGTGAACATAGACCACCCCATCGCTGGCGGCTAGGGGAGCATAGACCTTCTCATCCAGGTTAGCCAGCGGCTTAACTTGGTTAGTGGCGGTATCAAGAGCGTATATTGTGCCCTCCTCGGAGGCGATAATAACCGAGCTGTCAGCTAAAACCGGCCACGAGGAAAGGGGACTGCCAATGTCAATGGTGCTGGCCACCTCACTGCCAGTTTCGGCACTTAAGATATAGACCCTGCCATCAAGATTGACGGCATATAGGGTGTTATTATGGACAATCGGCTTTGCCCAGAACCAGTTTCCCGGCCCGCCCTCAGCCTCATCATCACTGGGGAACTGCCAGATTTTTCTGCCACTGGCGGCATCTAGAGCATAAAGGTGCCTGTCAAAGGAGCCAATATAGACCCGGCTATTATGGACGACGGGGGTGGAGACAATAGCCCCTTCAGTCTCAAACTGCCAAATCTCGTCACCGGTAGCGGCATCCAGAGCATAGAGCTTTTTATCAAAGGAAGCAATGAACAATCTGTTGCCGTCAATAACCGGCGTTGACCACACCTTGTCTCCGGTCTCAAACTGCCAAATCTCATCACCGGTGGCGGCATCCAGAGCATAGAGCTTGCCATCTGAAGAGCCAATATAGAGCTTACCTAGCGCTACCACTGCCCCACCGGCAATCGGCTCCAGATTACCCTGGCGGGGATAGACCCACCTCAAGGCGCCGGAACTGGTATTAAGGGCATAGACCTTACCATTATAGCCACCAAAATAGACCAACTCCTCCCCAACTGCTGGGGTGCCATAGATAGCGACTGATGTTGGTGCTGGCGCACAGCCAAAGCCACCGCCGCTAGTTTCGGTTTCAATTGGCATCTGCCACAGACGAGCACCACTTTCTGCCTTCAGGGCGAGGAACTCGCCATCCATAGAACCCAGAAACAGGGTATCCTCGGCTACTGCTCCTCCTGACCACCCCCGGGGTGGAACGCCAAAACAGCCGACAAGAACCAGACTAGCCAGCAGTAAAGCTACAAGCAGCCATATCTTGATAGCTAATGGTGCGCTATTTTTAATCCTCACTTAATCTCTCCAAAAAGCTAGCTTTTCACGGCACCGGGTCATAGCCGCTGCTGTGGAAGGGGTGGCAACGCCCCAGACGCTTTGCTCCCAGCCAGACCCCTTTAAAAAATCCAAATCTTGAGATAGCTTGGTAGGTGTACTGGGAGCAACTGGGGGTAAAACGGCAGGAGGGGAGCATAACTGGCGATATGGCTAGCTGGTAAAATCTGATTAAACCTAAGGCAAACCTCTTCATAACACCCCCGCCTTTAGCCGCTGGCAAGCCTTACCTTTGGCTGGCTTTATTAACTGAGCCCGGGATAGCAAATCAGCAATTGATTTCTCAAGGCTGGCATAATCGGTGCTGGTGGCTGGTAAGCGGGCAATAAAGATAATATCCCACCCTGGTTCCAGTGGCGTTAGGTGCAGGATTTGGCGAAGTCGGCGCTTTATTCGGTTTCTTATCACTGCCTTGCCCAGACGTTTGCTAACCGAGAAACCATACCTGGCGAAAGCAAGACCGTTGGGTAAAGCCTTCATCACCACTAAATTGCTTGTCCACGACCTGCCCTTATTATAGACTAAGGCATACTGTTCTGGCTTGGTAAGGTGTTCCTCTTTCCTCATTGCCTCATTCTTGCCAACCAAGGTGTCAGACCACAACCAACCGCTTACGTCCCTTAAGCCGCCTTGCCTTCAGGATGGCTCGCCCGCCTCGGGTGCTCATTCTTGCCCGAAAGCCGTGCTCACGCTTCCTGGGAATCCTCTTTGGTTGATATGTCCTTTTCGGCATTCTAACTTCCTGTAGTTAAATAGACTGAAGAAAATTATACTTCTATCACTGCTTAAGTGTCAATTAAGGTGGGACCGAGAGCATCTGTAAGAGCCCCCTTGGTAGGGGAGATAAGTCGGCTTCAGCTGGCTGGGCTTTCATGTGTCGGCATGCCCCCCGTAGTGCGGATGTGAGCCGGTGCATATGGCAGGAGGGCTAAATGCCGGGCTCTTTTTATCGCCAGTGCCAAGGTGCGCTGGTGTTTAGCACAGGTGCCGGTTCTACGGCGAGGTTCAATCTTGCTTCTGCCGGATATGTATTGGTTTAATTTGGTGGGGTCTTTATAGTCAATCACCTTAATGTGATTACTGCAAAAGGAACAAAACTTGCGCTTGGATACATACCTTGGCTTACTCCATGTTTTCGTCTTCGCTTTTCCTGATTTAAATCCTGCCATTCTAGCTAACCCCTTTACCTTTCTTGGTGAGCTGACTAAAGTCTAGTTCCCACCTAGAGGGGAATGTCCTCCGACTCCGGTTCATTAGTGGGCGCCTCCTCAACCTTCTCCTCGGGGAGAGCGGCTACTGCCTGCCGGTCAAGAAATATTACTCTATTGGCCACTATTTCGGAACGAGCATGCTTCTGCCCATCCTGCCCCTCCCAGGCGTGCGTGTGCAGCCTGCCCTCAGCGTAGACACGCTGACCTTTAGTTAGAAACTGGTTACAGCTTTCGGCTAATTTGTTCCAGGCGACCACAGTGAACCACTCTGTCTCTTGTTTTCGCTCACCTTCAGTGGTGGTATATACCCGGTTAGTGGCCACGCGAAATGAGGTTACCGGATTACCATTGGGGGTAAAGCGCATTTCAGGGTCAGTGCCAACATTACCGATAATCATCACCTTATTTAAGCTTGCCATTACCTCAATACTCCTTACACTTCCCTCTACTCAATCCTTATCAACAGATGCCGTAGAACCTCCTCAGAAATTTTCAAGCTTGCCTCTAGCTCTTGGCTCAATGCCGGCTTCAATTTGAACTGCGTCAACACATAACTACCCTCCGTCAGGTGTCTTATCGGGTAGGCTAGCTTTCTTTTGCCCCAGCGTTCTACATTAGAAATACTGCCCCCCTTTCCGGTAATGAACTGGCTTATATTGTCTATTGTAGTATCAAGAGCCCCATCATCAATCTCGGGGCTGATAACCAGTACCAGCTCATAATCACGCAGTTGCTTACCTTCTACTTTTACTGCCTTTTTAACTGCCTTTTTAGGTGTCATTTGCGCCTCTAAATTTTATAGCTCATTATAGCATACAACAGGGGGGCAAACAATATTCAACTTGACACTGGATACCACTCTTGATAGACTTTGACTTGAGCTTATCTTACTGAAATGGCCCCGTGGTGTAGTGGACAAACATGCCACCCTGTCACGGTGGAGATCGGGGGTTCGAATCCCCCCGGGGTCGCCAACCCACGACTCCACACATAAAAGTAACATTTTCCCCACAGTCATGCAAGATAACCCTGCAACAGAGTGAACCCAAACCGACACTAAAGTCCAACACACCAAAGTCGGATAGGCCGCTGTCTTTAACACCGCAACAGGACGGTATCACCCCTCACCAAAGTGTCGGTCTCAGCCCAAAAGTGTCCTTCACTTTTTGCCGTTTCGTGTCCCTATTCCTTCTGGCGATAGCGAAAATTCAGGATTAGTCTCAGGAAGGAAGAGGGGCTTTGGGCGACCACCTCAGTTTGCCTTTGTGGCTCTGGTGCAAGCAACATAGTGGTCATGCCCCACCTTGATGAGCGGAGGCTCCTCTTGGTGGCACTTCTCTAAAGCATATGGGCAGCGCGGATGGAATCTACAACTGGAGAAAACCTCGGTCGGGGTTAACGGCACATAACCTTTGATGGGGACATCATGCAGTTTTACGGTTGGGTCGGGTACTGGCACAGCTAAGATCAACGCTTGAGTGTAAGGATGCAGTGGGTTGTTGATAATATCTTCTGTAGGAGCAATTTCTACAATCTTGCCTAGATACATAATGGCAATCCGGTCACAAACACATCGTGCTGTGGCTAAGTCATGAGATATGTAAATAAGCGAGATGCCAAATCTATCTCTAAGTCTTAGCAATAGTTCTAAAATACCCATCCTTACGGAAACGTCCAGCATTGAAATGGGTTCATCGGCAATCACAAGTTTGGGTTGAAGAATCAGCACTCTGCCGATACCAACTCTCTGACGCTGGCCACCGCTAAGCAGAATGGGATATCTATTCCAGAATTCCTCAGCTGGTTTTAATTCCACTTCTTCAAGCGCGTTTCTTATCAGTTCATCCTCTTCTGCTTTACCCTCAGCCAGCCTATGAATTTGGACTGTCTGCCTCATAATCTCAGACACTACTCTCCTTGGGTTAAGAGAGCCGTGAGGGTCTTGAAATATCATCTGCATTTTACGCCGCAGGCTCTTTAATTCTTTTCTATTCAGAGAGGTTACATCAATTCCATCAAAGCATATCTGGCCGCTACTAGGCTCAATTAGCCTGAGTAGAATTCTGCCCAGGGTTGTTTTTCCGCAACCGCTCTCCCCAATAAAGCCCAGGATTTCGCCCTCATGCACGCTGAAACTGACATCGTCAACCGCGTGAACATATTCCCTTTCCCGCGAAGAGATAAGCTGTAATAGGCCTTTCCTCACCGGGAAATATTTCTTCAGGTTCTCTACCCTTAACACCTCATCTTTTTCCATAAATTCATCCTATTTGATTAGATGGCAGGCCACCAAACGGCCGTCTCTTTGCTTAAATATTGGTTCTTCTTGCCGGCAAATATCCATGACGTAGGGGCAGCGTGGGTGGAATCTACAGCCAACAGGTGGATTGGTAAGTCCGGGGGGAGCGCCGGGGATGCTTCGCAGCTTTCCTTTTTTCCCTTTTATACTGGGATAGGACTTCATCAGCGCCTGGCTATAAGGATGGGCCGGTTCTTTATACAAAGAAACAGTGCTGGCTTGCTCCACAATCTTGCCGGCATACATAACAGCAACTTCACCACAAGTCTCGGCGACAACAGCCAGGTCATGAGTGATAAATATTATCGGTAAATGCAATTCTTCTCTCAGGTCACTCAGAAGGGTGAGTAACTGTCTTTGCACTATCACATCAAGGCCAGTCACTGGCTCATCCAGAATTAAAAGCCTTGGATTACAGGCGGTAGCGATAGCAATCATCACCCTTTGTTTCATTCCCCCACTAAATTCATGTGGATAGCTCTTGATTCTATCACCACTTATGCCCACCAGCTCCAATTGCTTCCTGGCTCTTTCCCAAGCCTCTTCCTTGGTGACACTTTCGTGTTCCAGAATCTCTTCAACTATCTGTTTGCCCACGGTCATTACGGGGTTAAGGGCATTCTGGGCTGATTGGAAGACCATGGCAATCCCCGGTCCCCGCAAACGCCTCATTTCCTTATCGCTTATGGTTAAAATATCCCTGCCTTCGAAGATTATCTTCCCAGCCACTATACGCCCTGGAGGTGCCACAAATCTCATGAGGGCAAAAACCATGGTCGTCTTGCCACATCCCGATTCCCCTATCAGCCCCAGCGTCTTATCCTTGTCCAAAGTAAAGCTGATATCATCCACAGCCTTTACTGCACCCTGTCGGGTAAAGTAATATATCTTTAAATGCTCAACTTCCAGCAAAGCCATTTTTTAATTACAAACCCCGTTTTTCTTTGTATCCCGGCTTTAAGACATCACTCACCGCCGTTCCCAGGAAGGTAAAGCCGAGTATTAGCACAACGATAGATACTATCGGAGGCACCACCCACCACGGTGCTTTAACCATAGCACCTGACTCAAAAGCAAAATGGAGCATCATTCCCCAGCTTACAGTGGTGGGGTCTCCTAATCCAAGAAAGCTCAAAACTGCCTCCGCATAAACTGCCTCGGTGACAATCAAAACGGCTTCAGCGAACATCAGCGGCACTACATTGGGCATAATTTCACTAAAAATTAAGAAGGAGTCACTGGCTCCAATACACCTTGATGCTTCAACAAAGGCTCTTTCTTTGAGAGATAAAACCTGAGACCTGACTATCCTGGCAGCGAAAGGCCAGCTTACAATGCTTACCACGAAAACTATGTTCCATATGCTTGGCCCTAACACCGCTGCCAAAACTATCATTAATGGCAGTTGTGGCAGCATCATGAAGAAGTCTGTGATTCTCATAAGTACTTCTTCAATCTTGCCTCCATAAAAGCCTGATATTAAGCCTACCAAGGAGCCAACAAATATTGTTAGAATCGTGGCTAAAAATCCAATAAGCAACGAAATCCTTGAGCCATATATTACCTGGCTCCATATATCTCTGGCTAAATCGTCAGTGCCGAGCCAAAACTGGGAGTTGGGAGGAATCAGTATATTTTCCACCACCCCTGATTTACCCGGGTCCACAGTGTGCAGAAATGGGGCAAATAAGGCTATGATGGCAAAAAGGGCAAATACACTCAGCCCCAACACTCCCATCCTGTGTGTCAGGAGTAACTGAAAGAACCCCCATGCCTCTGTTAGTCTTCTGCGAACTGTGGACATCTTACTCCGCTTTTCCTACCTTTATTCTCGGGTCTATGAAGCCGTATATCAGGTCAACCACTAAATTAGCTAGCACCACCGCCACCGCGAATACAAGAAATGTACCTTGAAGAAGGGGATAGTCGCGTTTCATTACAGCGTCATACACCAGTCTGCCTATGCCGGGCCAAGAAAAAACCGTTTCTACTTCAATTATTCCGGCCACGGCGAAGGCTAGGTTTATCCCGGTAGCGGTGACAACCGGTAATAAGGCATTTCTCAAGGCGTGGTTTCTTAAGATGGCAAATTCTTTCAGCCCCTTTGCCCTAGCCGTGGTTATATAGTCCTGGTCTAAGGTGTCAAGCATAGAGCTTCGCGTCAGCAAAACATACTCGCCGATATACCAGAATACTATCGAAATGGTGGGAAGAAACATATGCCATAAGACGTCCCTCCAGTATCCAAGCCCGGTAAATCCCGAAGCCGGCGTAGATATTCCCCCTAGAGGAAAGATAGAAAGGTAAAAGGCAAAAATTAGCATCAGGATTATGCCCAGAGAGAATGCGGGAATGGAATACATTGATAGTGAAGCGGTGAGAATGAATGTATCAAGTCTCGTGCCACTTTTCCACCCAGAAATGGCGCCGAGGAGTATACCCAGGATAATAGCTATAGTAAGGGCTGTTACCACTAGCAGCAATGTTTGCGGTATCCTGTCGGCAATTACCTCTAATACGGCTCTTTTTTGCCAGAATGATATACCCAGGTCGCCCTGAAACAGCGCCTGGAGATAAGCGAGGAACTGCCCCCATAAAGGCTTGTCTAGGCCAAATTTTTCGGTCATCAACTGCAGCTGTTCGGCACTTACCCTGGGGTCTCGGAACATCATGCGTATCGGGTCACCAGGTAGCAGGCGAAAAATGAGGAAGTTTAGGCAGATAATGGCAAAAATAGTGGTGACGGCAGCAAGCGCTTTCCTCGTAGCAAAACCGGCAAATCCTTTTAAAGGCACTCTACATAACCCCCCTTATTAGCTGCCAATATAGGGGCAAAGCTAGGTAGTGAACTATATCTTGCCAACCAGCCTTATAGTATAGGCTGTGTCCCAGAGCTTGTCTAGTGGGGGAGCTTCAGGTAGTAGGTAGTGTTCACCTAGGCAAAGGGGGGCGTATCATTTGCCCCCCTTTGCCAGGAAATCTCATGCAGGTTTCCTGCCCGCTCCACGCTTATTTCAGGTGCAGCTCAAAGTAAGTCCAGGGGTTAATCCAAGTCGAAATTCCCCCCATCGTCTCTACATAGCCTTCAAACTCATCGGTCCTTACCGGGTTTATCAGGTCTGGCCTGTAAAGCACACCGTAAGGCAGATCCTCAGCCATCAGCATTTGCATCTCATACAGGTATGCCGTTCGTTGCTCTACGTCTACCTCGGCGAGCATGGCATCCAGGGCTTCGTCAAAGTCAGGGTTAGCCCAGTAAGCTGTATTCCACCCCTCGCCTCCAGCTTCATAGCTGCGGCAGAATTCCCACATCCACTCACCATGCGGACCGGGCTCTTCTGTAGCAATAGCAATTTCGTATTCCTCTTCCTCCGGCGTATAGATATACTCATAGTAGGTATCAAGGTCCAGCACCGTCAGAGAGATATCTATCCCTATTTCGGCAAGCTGCTCCTTAATCAGTGTCGCTGCCTTTAACTCGTCAGTCCAATCTGAGGGTGCTAACAGTTCGAAGGTAAGGTCATCTCTCATGCCATCGCCATCACTATCCAGGTAGCCGGCATTGTCCAGGATTTCATTAGCCAGGTCAACGTCGTAGGCATACTGCGGCAAATTTGGATTATGCTCTGCCACTTCTGGATATATGAAGCTGTCCGCTGTCTGGGCATAGCCGAGGAATGCCATTTCTATGACTCTATCCCTATCTATGCCATACATAATGGCTTTCCTTACTTCCAGGTCTTGAAGCGGTGTATCCTTGTACAGGTTAAACGATAGCCACTGCAGCCCGATGCCTGGAGAAACTATAACCTCCATGTCCTCGAGCCCTATGAAGTCCTCCGCAGCCACTGCCGAACAACCTAGATACCCAATCATGTCGGCCTCACCACTCTTTAAAGCCATGTACTGGGCGTCTTCACTGCCATAGGTCCTAAACACCACCTCATCTAAGTATGGCCTTCCTCCCCAGTAGTCTTCATTGGCTTCAAACCATACATATTGGGCTGCCTTGAATTCCTTTAGCTTATACGGGCCAGAGCCAATGGCTTCATCGTTGGAAAACGACAGCATATCGTCTGTATAGGGCTCCCAGATGTGCTTGGGGAGTATTGGTGCCCAATAAGCAGCCGGCCATCTAGTGCCAATCGATTGCTCCAGCGTAAACTCTACCGTGTAATCGTCAATAACTTTAACACTTCCCGGTTCAGTAATTATATCGGTAAAAGCCCATGCCGGGTCGGCGTTAGGCAAGTTCTCAATGGTAAAAGCCACGTCCTCGGCTGTGACTGGCACACCATCATGGAAGACAGCATCTTCACGCAGATAGAATGTCCAGGTTATGCCATCCTCTGTTTCCCAGCTGGTGGCTAACATAGGCAGGACCTCGTAATCCGGTGCCGGCCCCATAATCCATAATTGGTCGTATACTAGGGGCCAAAAAACACATCCCATCTCAGTATACTGCCAGTTTGAGTCACATAACAGAGTTTCCAGACCCTCTCCGGCAGTAAAGCCAACATCCAGTCTGCCACCGTATGCTATTTCCTCTGCCGGCTCTCCCATTGCGGCGGCTAACTGAGCCTCAAGGTCGACTATCGTCGCATTTGCGGCGGCTAACTGAGCCTCAAGGTCGGCTATCGTCGCATTCAGCTGCTCAACCTCTTCAGTCGTTGTTGGGGCTGGACAGGCTGTTACCAAAGAGAGCGCCAGCAGTGCTACCACCAGTAGACTTAGTAAACCTTTCTTGGTTCTCATCTCGTCCTTCCTCCTTGAATTTTATTTTTATTCTATGTTAAATTATCTCATACGCCTCACCACCTGTCAATTATTTTTATGATAACTCTGTTACTTTCTTATGTATTTTTATACCCCAGCCACCTATCCCCTTGAAGTATGTCTCCCTCTCTTCTTTGCCAAAGACCTCGGGAGGGAATATCCCGGTATGCTTTACCTGTCCCCTTAACAGCATCAGTGAGAATATAGATGCTGCCACCGCGGTAGCAAAGGATACATCACTGGCTCCGGGAATCTTCTCGTTGGCTGTCTTAGCATCTGGGCCGTCTGTCCACATCTGATAACGCATTTTCTTGCCAGCTTTTTTACCATAAACATCCACCGTAAGCATCATCCGGCTTATCAACGCCCCACTCTTTAGCAGTTCCTGTAATTCCTTGGCACTAGGCGTAGGTGGTAGCAACTTGAAGAAAACATCCCGCGGAGCTACCTTTACACCTTTAACCTCAATCAGCTCCTCGCTCATCAACCCCAGATCATAAATGGACTTCCAGAGCAGGTAAGCAGGCTCGCCCATCTTGAAATCTACATACTTTACCGGTTTGCCGAGGAACTTCGGTATTGTTAGTGGCTCTTCATGGCTGTGATAGTATACCTTTCCCTTGCCATTTATGGGAGGCGGAAAGTCGTATTCCTCTTCCCCGCTGAAGGGAGGCGCATACTTATAGCTATTATCCCAGTATGGAGCAGGCGTGGCGAGGTCTTCCAGATAAGTCTGCGGTTGCCATAAAACTATCGGTTTTTCAGATTCAGTGATAGCATAATCTTTTATCTTTATGCTATCTACCTCATCTAGTTCTTCGGCGCCTTCCCTCGCCATTACATTTACGGTACCGGCGTCAGAACCAGCCAGGATGAACCCTTGAAGACCAGCATCTTCCCACTTCTTAGCGTACTTTAGCTCGTTTACGGGAATATTTTCGTCCCCACCCGGGAAGCCGCCATCAGAAGCCATGTCAAGGTAAGATGTTCTAGTTGCATAGCAGGCTTCCATTATCTGGTCATTAAACTTGGGCAGGGTGGCGTTTACTACCAGGTCAACGCCTGTTTCTTTTATAAGCTTTGCAATGTCGTCTTTATTGCTGGCATCCAGCTTCCTTATCTTGACCTTATCACTCCTGCTTGTCTCTACAATCTCCTCCATCCTCTTCATATTGATGTCGCCGAGAATCACCTCCCCGACATCATCAGCCCGCGTAAGCACCCAGTTGATTACAACCCCCTGTGCTCCAGCTCCTACTATTAATGCTTTCGTCACTCTATCCTCTCCTTTAATTATATTATTTGGGCACGCCACCATAAAAGCAATAATGAGCAAAAATTATTAAAATTAGCTCCTGATGTTTATCAGTAAAGCACCCTAGCACGCTTTCGCTATCTTGTCAATATTACCGACAAGATTTAGCAATTATGCTATATCCCCTTTAGGACCAGGCTAGCTAGAGCTTTTTGGAAACCTTATCAAAGGCTTTCTCAAGCCTATTAAGGACCTGGTCCAGCTCCGCCTTGGAGATAGTCAGCGGCGGCTCGATGCGGATTGTCCTGGCATTGATCAGTGTACCCGCCACCAGGACACCCATATCAAAGAGCTGGGTGGCTACTTTGTAACCAGCCTCGTCGTCGACGAATTCCATGGCAATCATCAAGCCACGACCACGCCCCACTTTACAGATGTTCTTGTACCTGCCCATCAGGTCTTTCAGCTTGGGCAGGAAGTAGGCCCCCTTCTCGGCAGACTGCCTGGGGAGGTCCTCCTCAAGACAGACGTTAATGGCGGCAATGGCAGCGGCACAGGCTATCGGGTTGCCGCCGAAGGTGGTGGTGTGGATGAAGGGGTTAGGAGTCATCTCGGCAAAGACTTCCTCGGAGGCAACACAGACACCTATAGGCATAACACCGCCACCAAACGCCTTACCCAGAGCCAAAATATCGGGGACGACACCGTAGTGCTCCATACAGAACATCTTGCCGGTTCTGCCCATGCCGGTCTGGACTTCGTCAGCTATCAGCATGGCGCCGTATTTGTCACAGAGCTTCCTTACCTTGGGGAAATAGTCGTCGGGCGGGATGATAACGCCACCCTCACCCATGATGGGCTCAAGGAGCACCGTTCCCACCGGCTCACCACTGAACTCGCAGGCAGCCATTGTCTTTTCTATATAGTCGGCATCACCGTAGGGAACATGCCTGAAGCCGTGGACCAGCGGCAAGAAGGGTTTCCTGAATACCGCCTTGGAGGTGGCACTTAAGGAGCCCATGGACTTGCCGTGGAAGGCACCGATGGCGGCCAGGGTGGTGGTGCGCCCGGTATGAAGCCTGGCTACCTTCAGGGCACATTCAACAGATTCGGTGCCGCTGTTGGTGAAGAAGCAGTACTGCAAATTACCAGGGGTCACCGTAGCCACCAGCTTAGCCAGCATGGCGCGCAGCGGGTCCAGTAGCTCCTGGCTGTGCAGTGCCTGGCGGTTGAGCTGGTCACGGACTGCCTTCATTACCTTGGGGTGGCGGTGACCGACATTATAAATGCCATAGCCACCGAGGCAGTCAATGAACTCTTTGCCGTAGACATCAGTAAAGATGCTGCCCGAGTCTGACCACTCTATGGCTGTGTAGTCAGTAGAAGCCGATTTGCGGTACTCAAGAAACCCGGGGTTGACATTATCACGAAAGCCATCAACGGATTCGCGGACAACCCAGTCTTTCTCTTCTTTGGTCAGCTCTTTCTTGGCGATAAAGTCAAGATATTTTCGCGATTGCTTAAGTGCTGCATCATAACTCATCTTTAGTTTCTCCTTTCTTTATGCTTTATTTTATTTACTTCCTTTAGCTCCCAAATATGAGGTGGGGAAGCCAGAGGACTACCTGGGGGAATAGCATAATGATAGCCAGACCAACCCCCTGAAGTAAGACGAAGGGTATAACTGAACGGTAGATATCTCCCATAGTTATATCCGGTGGAACCACCCCCCTCATCAGCATTAGGCAATAGCCGAAGGGTGGGGTTAAATAAGCCATCTGCATATTGACCAGGTAAAGGACGCCGAACCATACTGGGTCAAAGCCCAGTTCCTTGATTATAGGGATATAGATAGGCATGGTGATAAACAGGATGGCAGTATCATCCAAGCACGTCCCCAGGATGAAGAAGGTGAGCTGTATCATTATGAGTATACCCCAACGTCCCAGCGGTAGGCCAGTCATGACTGCTTCTACTATATCCTTGGCTCCCAAGCCATCATAGATTTTGCCGAAGGTCAGTGCCCCCATGAAAATCCACATCATTATGCCGGTGAGCTTCAAGCTCGCCATGAGTGAGTCTTGAATAACTCGTAAGCTGAGCCGGCGCTTGATGGCAACCGCTATGATGCTGGCCAAGGCACCTACTGCAGAAGCTTCTACCGGGGTGGTTAGTCCGCCAATAATTGACCCCATAACCAGTATGATGATGCTCATAGGGAGGACTAAACCCCTGAGGGACCTCAGTTTTTCCCTCATATCAGGTCTCTCCTCCTTCGGGATAGGAGGAGCTAAGTGCGGCTGAATTTTGCATCTCACAGTTATATAGATAATAAACAGGGTAGCCAGCAGCAGTCCCGGGAAAAGTCCCCCGGCGAAGAGCATGCCCACCGATTCCTTGGCAATGACGGCATAGAGGATGGCAATGGCGCTGGGTGGAATGAGGAATCCTAGAGCTGCCCCTGCTTGGATGCACCCTGTTGCTATATACTTGCTATATCCCCGCTTGCGCATCAGGGGGAGGGCAATGCTCCCCATGGTCAGGGTAGCAGTCGCCTCAGAACTAACTATAGCAGCAAAGATAGTGCAAACCCCTACTGTAGCTGATGCCAGGGAGCCGGGTATGGGCGCTAGCCAGTACTGGAAGGCATTATAGAGGTCGTCGGCTATGCCGGAATGATACATCATCATTCCCATAAAGACAAAGAGGGGGACGCATACCAGCAGGGAGTATTTCACTATACTGACAGCGCCGTAGAGCGACATGCCTAAAGCCTCAGGTCCCCACAGGAAAAAGGCAAGCCCTAAACTCAGCCCCCCCAGGGCGAAGACTATCGGCAGCCCGGTCGCCAGAAGCAGCAGCATGAAACCAAAAAAGATTAGCGTAATTAACTCAATACTCATTCTTCTAGTGCTCTCCCGGTGATAGCTAGGTGGAAGTCACGGATATATTTAGCGATACCAGCTATCAGGATGAGGGCCATTCCTACTGGTATTGCCAACTTAAATGGCCATATAAGAGGTTTCCACATTGCCCGTAAGTGCTCCTCTCTGATAAAGGACAGCCAGAAATAGTTCCATCCGAATTTCAGTATCAGGATGATATAGAATAAGAAAAGTGTATAGGTGATTATGTCTATAATAGCCTTCTTCCTGGGAGAAAAGCGCCGGTAGAAGATATCCATGCGGACATGCTCATCATGGGTGAGAAGATAGGCACCGGTCAGTAACCAGAGGGGACCAAAAAGCTGCCCAACCAGACTGTAAGCCCAGATAGTTGGCGAGTTGAAGAAGTATCTCATTATCACGTCATAGAACGTGCAGGCCATAAGAACCAAGATTAGCCAGCAGATAGACTTGGCAAAAATGTCACTAAAGCTATCAATGCGCCGAAGAGTAAGCCTCAGCCATTTCATTATCCAGCTTTTCACCTAATAATTATTTGGAAAAATCCCGCACAGAAACAGCTTAAGTATTAAGCCATAATACTTAAGCTAGGCATTGCCAAGCTAAACAACCTCAACTGTTGAGGGTAGGTAGGGGGTGGGGGTTTCCTCACCCCCTACTATATTATTTAACTAGTCTATGCGCCCGAAGACCCTTAATGCCTCAAAGACCCTTTCGGTTATCTCAGCGCACCTCGGGGACATGGCAGCATAGTCTTCCTCTAGCCACTCAAGAGTCTTCTGGAAGATAGCCTCCACATCCTCATCAGGCAGGTAACACACTGTAACGCCAGCATCCACCATCATCGCCAGAGAGCTTGCTTCTCCCTCGGCATAGAAGGCTCTCATGTAGATGCCGTTAGCGTAGACAGCCTGCTCAAGAATTGCCTGCTGGTCAGCAGTCAGGCTATCCCACGTATCAGCATTGATGAAGTAGAACGGGAACCAAGATTGCTGATGGCGCGGCAGCACGAAGTACTTGGCTACCTCATGGAACCCCATGTCTCCCATAGCCTTGGCGCCGCCATACTCAACCCCGTCAAGAACGCCCAGTGCCAGCGAGGTGTAGATTTCCTCGGGGCCAAGATAGGTTGCTGAGGAACCGGCCAGCTCAGCCAGGATAGAAGCATAAGGATCCAGAAGCTGGATGACACAGCCCTCCATGTCAGCTATGCTGTTAATTTCCTTGGTGAACATCAGGGCGCCGTAGTCATCTGGCTGGAAGCCAATCACATGGTAGCCATAGACCTCCTCAAGGGCTTCGGCATATAAGTCACCAACACCAAATTCATAGATAACAGCCATTTCCTCGTCTAGTGTTTGCCACAGATAGGGGGCTGATTCTAGGTAACCCTCGGGGACCACCATCTCATAATAGTCAGGGTGGGTATGCCCTATGTCAACCGTCCCCGCCGCTACTGCATCTGAGAGCTCATCCCAGCTCACCAGCTCACCGTCAGAGAAGACAGCGATGTCAATCTGCCCACCAGTCATCTCCCTGACAATATCGGCATACTGCTCAAAGAAGTGGTTTTCGGCAGCACCCCAGGAGTGTTGCATTCTCAGCTCCAGTACTTCAGGCTCTACCCCTACTGCGGCTAGCTGAGCCTCAAGGTCGGCTATCGTCGCATTTGCTGCAGCTAAATCTGCTTGTAGCTGTTCAACCTCTTCAGTCGTTGTTGGGGCTGGACAGGCGCTCAGTAGCGGTAGCGCTACTGCCAG
Organism: Dehalococcoidia bacterium; assembly: GCA_004376435.1. GTDB lineage: Bacteria > Chloroflexota > Dehalococcoidia > Dehalococcoidales > JAUVZE01 > SOJS01. The sequence goes on along the minus strand of SOJS01000012.1, from coordinate 4,831 downwards.
CATCAGCATCAGGCTGATACCAACAACTGCTGTTAAAAATCTTCTTCCTTTCACTTAACATCTCCTTTACAGTTTTTTGGGCCTATCTATGAACCACCTTACTTTTCATTACATGACACCACCTCCTCTTTTAAACATCCTTTCTGTCTTACCCGGACAGTAGTAAGTCTAGAGTATTATATAATATAATTTTGATTTGTCAACACTCTAATAGTGATTGACCTTATGTCTAACCACCAGCGACAAAGGGGAAAATGGTTACCTTATCTCCTTCTTTTGCCCAGGCGTCTTTAGCTCCTTTGACACCGTTTATAGCCACAAAAGCCACCGCCTCTTCAGGAATATTTAGCTTGGCAAAGATTTCCTTCACCCTTATTTTTTCCTGCGGGAACTTTACCGCAATATCCTCCCCCCTGCCCTTACCCTCTTTAGAATAGTGTGAGGGTAATGACCCATGCAGGCGAACCTTAACCACTGCCATTTACACCTCTTATACTGCCAGCTCCTTAAGTTTCTTTTGTGTCGGCATCCCGTTACTGTCCCAACCACGGAGCTGGTAATACTCCTTTAACATAGAGTCAAACTGGTCACGCGGTAGCACCCGCCCGGCCGGGGTTCCAGACTTCAGGGGGTCATTAAAGAAGCGAGCCGGCAGGGTATCGTCAGCCGCCTTGAAACCCTCTCTGACATTGAACAGCCGGAATGTGTTCCAGATACGTTCCGCGGCCTTTTCCAGTTCAGCAACCGGAATCTCACGTCCGAGGACGCAGGATAGTAGCTCGCTCATCGTCTCTAGAGAAAGCGCCCAGAAATCGCAGACAATAAGGGAAAACTTGATGGCGTTGTAGTGCTGTCCGTCTATCACCAGCTTCGCCTTGCCTTCAATAGTGAAGGGGTCAATGTCGCCAAAAGCCTCATCAGCAATAGGCCAGGCACTCATGTGGCAGCCGCCGCGGCTGGCGGTGGCGTAAGCCAGCCCCATTGCCCACGAACCGCGCGGGTCGTAGCCAGGCAGTTCCAGCCCCTTCACCTCCATGGCAAAATCAGCGGTGCCGTATTTCTTGGCTAGCTTCTTTACCCCCTGGCTTAATTCCGCTCCAACCCCCTGGCGCTGGACAATCAGCTGGGGCAGTTTTAGGTAATTCTTTATATCGCCAAATCTTATGCCAAAATCCTTTATTCCTCTTTCTGTCATTTCCATGGCAAAGCCGAGCACATTGCCGGTGGAGATTGTATCCAGCCCCAGGTCATCGCATTCGGCGTTGAACTTGATAATCGCCTCCAGGTCATCCACCCCGCAGTTAGCCCCAGCCACAGCCAGGGTCTCGTATTCTGGACCCTCCACGGCACTGCCTTTGATAGCAGTGTAATTGCCGCAACCCAGGGCGCAGGCAAAGCAGGCTTTTTTCTTGGGCTTTTGCCTCTGGATGCTATCAGAGTTAATCTTCTTGGCACCGGCAAAGACTCCATCCTGGTAGTTTCTGGTGGGGAAGGTACCGGCGGAATTGCTCATTTCCACAATTGCTGGTGTGCCTTCAGTATGTGCCCAGAGATTGGTATCGGTGAGCACATCCTCCGCTATCGCCTTTTTGATTAACTTAAGAAGACGCGGCATGTCAGGCACAGATACGCTCTTACTCCCGGAGCAGACAATGGCTTTTAGCTTTTTGCTGCCCATGACGGAGCCGACACCGCCGCGCCCTGCCTGACGATATAATTCTGAGCCGATACAGGCAAAGGGGACCAGGTTCTCTCCGGCGGGACCAATACTCAATATCCTGGCGTTGACGCCGTGTTCTTCATTTAGTTTTGACTCGGTTTCAAAAATACCCTTACTCCAGAGATGGTTGGCTTTACGGATTTCCACCTTATCATCTTCGATTAGCAGGTAAACCGGGCCTTTTGCCTGCCCTTCAATAATCAAAACATCATAGCCAGCAAATTTAAGCTGTGAGGCAAAGTGACCGCCAATGGAGCAATCAAGCAGCCCGCCGGTGGCTGGCGATTTGGTAGTAATGGCTAGCTTGCCTGAGCAGGGCACAATTGTTCCGGTAAAAGGACCCGTTGTCAGGATGAGTTTGTTAGCCGGCGATAGCGGTTCAACCCCCCCCTTAAGCTCCTCATACAGGTATTTGGCACCCAAACCCCGCCCGCCAAAATATTTTTCCGTCCACTCCTTGTTTAGAGGCTCTGTGTCCACACTTCCATTACTAAGGTTGACACGAAGTACCTTCCATCTGTAACTCATTTTGCCTCCTCCTCTTTATAGATTGCTTGGTGGGGGCAGAAGATTATACATTGTGGGGAGCCACCACATTGGTCACATAGCAGTAGCTTATCTGAAGGTGAGAGATGGATAATGCCGTGGGGGCAGGCTTCAACGCACAGCCCGCACTGAGTGCAGAGCTCTTGGTCAATACTAAGGACACCATCTTTTACCGTGATGGCTTCAGTCGGGCAAGCCTCGACGCAGTCCAGGCACAGGTCACAAAACTTCCCCTCTACTGTGAGACCACCCTTCTCGTAGCGGGAATGGACCTGCAAACTGGCAAGCTGAGGGTTGAAGACCCCTTCCTTAACCGCTGAGCAGGCCAGGAGACAGATGCCACAGCCGGTGCATTTATCTGCGTTGAGCTTAAGTAAAGCCATTTCCTATCCTCCTTGGTCTCTTTTCTTAAAAAGTGTTTTCTAGAGGTGGTGCTCTCTTAAGTTTGCTTAATAAGCATCACTCATTTCATCACAAGCAGGCAGGCTTGGAGGTATCAGGCAAAAGGAGTGCTTTTATCCGAGTCCGACAAAGCGGTAGCCCACACCGCGTTCACCCATTATAATGCTGGGTGATGATGCCATATCACCCAGCTTAGCCCTGAGACGCCAGACACATGTTCTTATGGCGGGGACATTATCAGGCTCGGCGCTACCCCAAGCCTTCTCCCACAGCACCTGATAGGGAATCAGCCGACCCTTGTTTCGGACCAGACAGCGAAGCAGGTTCCATTCTGTTGGGGTGAGCTTAGCTGCTTTGCCGTTATGCGTAATCTCACGGCTGGCAAAATCAATTACTAAGCCGTCGCAGACCAGGGGCTCCTCATCTTCTTTCAACTCTGGCATGTGGCTCCGCCTTAGCACGCTCTTGACACGAGCCAGCAGTACCATGGGTTCGAAGGGCTTGGTGAGGCAATCGTCAGCCCCCAGCTCCAGTCCTTTGATGATGGCGGTTTGTTCGCTACTCCCGGTGAGAATAATCATCGGCACATCCGAGAAAAGTCGAATCTCCTGCAATACTGCCATGCCGTCAGTCTCGGGCATATCGGTATCAAGGATAACTATGTCAAAGGGTTCCTTCTCCACCAGTTCGGCGCCTTCGACTCCCTTGTTGGTGAAGACTAACTTGGCATTGGGCCAGCGGAACTCAAAGGCTAATGAGATTGTCTCTATCGTGGCTGGGTCTTCGCCAATAATCAGTACCTTCAAACTACCCCCAACTTTAGCTTAAGAGCCTCTCTCCTGTCATCGGCATAGGTCATAGTATCTCACTTCCCCCTGGATGTCAAGGTGAACTCCTGACTGCTTGTGATGAAATCGTGATTTTTTCGTGATGAAATAAGTGATGCTTATTAAGCAAAATGAACTTGCGCCCAAACTGTAACTGCTAAAGAGCGGCTGCTTTGGGCTATCCCAAATAAATTTTTAGGAGGAAGTTCATCATGAGTTCAAACCACGGAGAAATCAACCCCTTTGAGGTGGTACAGGAGCAGATTAATGCTGCCTGCGACCATCTGCATGTTGAGGATGGGTATCGCCAGCGCCTGCTGAGGTGTGAGCGCGAGCTTAGCGTCAACTTTCCAGTAAAAATGGACGACGGGACAGTAAAGGTTTTTACCGGTTTCAGGGTTATGCATAACGATACCCGAGGACCGGCCAAGGGCGGTATCCGTTATCATCCCGGTGTCACCCTGGATGAGACCAGGGCATTAGCCGCCTGGATGACATTGAAGGCGGCGGTGGCTAACATACCTTATGGTGGCGCCAAGGGGGGCATCATCTGCAATCCAAAGGTTATGTCCCAGGGCGAGCTGGAAAGGCTAACCCGGCGTTATGCCAGTGATATCTCAATCGTAATAGGCCCAGAAATGGATATCCCGGCTCCTGATGTTGGCACCAACCCTCAAATCATGGCTTGGATTATGGATACCTACAGTATGATAAAGGGCTACGCTGTTCCCCCGGTGGTTACCGGCAAACCTATTGAAATCGGTGGTAGCAAGGGTCGTTTTGAGGCTACCGGCCGTGGCTGTATGCTCAGCACCATACTGGCAGCCAAGCACCTGGGCATGGACCTCAAGGGAACTACAGTAGTGGTTCAGGGCTGTGGTAATGTCGGCGCGGTGGCGGCTCAACTGCTGACCCGAGAGGGCTGCCAGATTATCGCCATAAACGATTCCCGAGCCGGTATCTATAACCCCAAGGGGTTAGATTTAGATGGCGTGCTAAATCACAAAAAGAAGACAGGTTCGGTAGAGGGCTTTGCCGGTGCTGATGCCGTAACCACTGCCGAACTGTTAGCGCTACCATGCGACATATTACTACCGGCCGCCCTTGAGGACCAGATAGTTCAAGAAAATGCCGCCGATGTAAAAGCCAAGATGGTTATTGAAGGCGCCAACGGACCAACTACCCCCAGAGCCGACGATATTCTTTACGATAAGGGGGTCTTTGTTGTTCCTGATGTGCTGGCTAACACTGGCGGGGTGGTGGTATCCTACTTTGAGTGGGTGCAGGGACTGCAGTCCTTCTTCTGGAGTGAAGATGAGGTAAACAAGCAGCTATC
>SOJS01000096.1 GCA_004376435.1 Dehalococcoidia bacterium | reverse complement strand
CTCCACATGTACCTCGCTGACCTTCACCACCAATTGGTCAGGGCCGGTAAAATTAGTGATGTCCGGGCTAAGGGTGATGTCCCTGACATAGATTGCCTGTTCTAACTCTTCAAGGGAACTCAGGTCAACCTCTACTTGAGGCGGAAGCTTATCCGGCAGACACTCAATACTTAAGCTGGTGACACCGCGGGTTAAGATGCGTCCCTTCTCCTTCATTGCCGGAGCTTCGCCAACCAGAACAATAGGAACATCTACCCTCATCTTCTCCGTCTTTCTCACCTGATAGAAGTCGACATGAAGTAGTTGCCCACCGGGCTCAGCTCTCTGGATTTCGCGGATGAACACACTCCTCGGTTGCTTGTCCCCTTCAATCTCAAGGCTAATAGGTCTGGTTCTTCCTGCCTGAGCCATAATCCGCTGAAGCTTAGCCGTATCACACTGTAGGGACAGCGACTCCAGACCGTGTCCAAAAAGATGAGTGGGGGTAATGCCTTGGCGGCGTAAGAATCTGGTCTTCTTACCTAGTATCTCCCTTTTACTAGTCAGCAATGTCAGAACTTCCATTTATCGCCTCCTGTCGTTATCAATTTAAGCAGAGATAGATACCAGAAGTCAATTCGGTAGTCTTCCCGCTATTTGGAGGGTGATATGTAGACTTAAATCCATAACTATTGTATAATTAAACAAACAGGGGGTATTAATGCCGCTACCTGAATCAGGTAATTCATTACCAATAACCTCGGCACAGAATACGAAAGCCGAGGTTTTTTCATCATCGGCATCGGTAACGGAGATGGAGGCTATAGCTAAAAGGCTGCGCCGCCATATTATTTCAATGACAGGGAAGGCGGGTAGTGGTCACCCCGGTGGCTCCCTGTCAGCAGTTGAGATTGTTACCGCCCTTTATTTCAGGCTGCTGCGGCATAAGCCGTCAGACCCTGGGTGGTCAGACCGGGATAGATTCATCCTGAGCAAGGGGCATGCTGCCCCCCTGCTCTATGCTACCTTAGCTGAGTGCGGCTACTTCCCGGTAGATGAATTACTCACCCTGAGACAACTGGATAGTCGCCTTCAGGGTCATACTGACCGCACCGTTACCCCCGGGGTAGAGATGTCAGCCGGTGCCTTGGGACAGGGATTGTCCTTTGCCATTGGCGTAGCCCTGGCTGGTCGTCTCAATTCACAACCCTATCGGGTGTATGTGCTGCTGGGAGATGGTGAGTGTGATGAGGGGCAGGTATGGGAAGCGGCTATGGCAGCGGCTCACTTTAAGGTGGATAACCTGGTGGCTATCGTAGATAACAATGGGCAACAGATTGATGGCTGGAACCGTGATGTTATGAACCTTGAGCCTTTTAATAAGAAATGGCAAGCCTTTGGCTGGCATGTCATTGAAGTAGATGGTCATGACCTCACCCAGCTTATTGATGCCTTTGAACAGGCAAAATCGGTTAAAGGGCAGCCCACAGTCGTCATTGCCCATACCATCAAGGGCAAAGGGGTCAGCTTTATGGAGAATAACCCTGATTTTCATGGCAAAGCCCCCAATGCTGCTGAGGTGGAGATAGCACTAAAGGAGCTGGAGTAAAAGTGGCTCAGGAAGTTTCTGTCAGGGAAGCCTACGGCAAAACTCTGGTTGAATTAGGCAAGGAAAACCAGGATATTGTGGTGCTGGATGCTGACCTATCCCGGTCAACCATGACTCAATTTTTTGCCGGTGAGTTTCCCGGTCGCTTCTTTGACTGTGGTATCGCCGAGCAGAATATGGTAGGTATTGCCGCTGGACTGGCTGCCTCAGGAAAGATACCCTTTGCCAGCACCTTTGCCGTTTTTGCCCCTGGGCGCTGCTTTGACCAGATTCGCATGTCTATTGCTCAGCCCGGGCTTAATGTTAAGCTGGTGACTACCCACGGTGGCATTAGTGTCGGTGAGGATGGCACTTCACACCAGTCTATTGAAGACCTGTCTCTGATTTGCTCCCTGCCCGGCTTCACCGTTATCGTTCCTGCCGATGCTATTGAAACTGCCCAGGCGGTAAAAGTAGCCGCCGCCAGCTACGGACCCGTTTACATCAGGCTGTGCCGCCCCAAAATTCCGCTGGTCTATAACCAGGGCTACCGCTTTAAACTGGGCAGGGCGGTAACTATGAGGCAAGGCAAGGATGCTACCGTTATAGCTATCGGGCTTATGGTATCGGTGGCTCTAGAAGCCGCCGAAGACCTGAAACGGGAAGGCATAGACTGTCGGGTGTTAAACATGCCTACCCTCAAGCCCGTTGATGAGGCGGCTATTATTAAGGCAGCCAGTGAAACTGGGGCTATTGTTACTGCTGAAGAGCACCTGGAGCATGGTGGACTGGGGAGCATAGTAGCCCAGGTATTGGCTAAACACCAGCCGGTGCCGATGGAGTTTGTGGCTATTAAAGATACCTATGCCAAATCAGGCAAAGCCGCTGAACTGTTGCAAAGATATGGACTGACTGCCAAGGATATTGAGCAGGGTGTAAGGTCAGCGCTAAACAGGAAGTGACTAAGCGTTGCCTGCGCCTGAAGTTGAAGTATTAACCGCTCGCCTCGTCCTGAG
>SOJS01000094.1 GCA_004376435.1 Dehalococcoidia bacterium | reverse complement strand
GGAAAAAGATATTATCCTTCCCTGCTGTTGCTTCGATGGAATACCAGTGGGAGACTAGTCTCATAGTCAGGTCTATCTGTCTTTCCTGTGCCAGGCTCGGTTGTGGTAACAATAATACAGTCATCAAAAACGCTACTAGCAAAAACAGACGGCAGGCTTTGCTCTTAATTTTCATCTACTTGCCCTTGAAAAATCATTCACAACCAAATTCCCACTCAAACACATCAAAAACCACCTTTAGGTGGTTTGCTTCAACTCCTCGGTTATTTGTTGATGAATTCGGTCTTTCATACTACCCTCCCTATACAAGGATTCTGTTTCCCACGAAGTGCCGTGGGCGAGTGTTTTCTCATATTTCTAGATGGTAGAGTTTAGCACGTTTTCTATTGTTTGTGAACCCGCCCCCTCAATCTCTTTAATATAGCCTCCATATATATTCGGGCCAGGTTTTTGCCGTGCTTGGGCATATGTTCCCGCTTTTTCTTGAGTTTCTTTTCCCGGCGCTGCTGTCTTGTATCTTCCATTTCATTGTTCACGGCTTTATCTCTACGTAATCCTCTCCCCTTCGCAGCTCAATAATGCGGTCGCGGAGCAGAGCAGCTCTCTCAAACTCAAGGCTTTTGGCTGCCTTCTTCATTTGTGACTCTAAGTCCTTGACCAGGCGGGCGATGTCTTCTTTGGCAACCGGCTTGGCGGCGTATTTCTCCCTGCTCTCAGCTACTGTCTGCACCCGCCGGGTGATGTCCTTGATTGCCTTCCTTATCCCCTGCGGGGTGATGCCGTGCTCTTTATTGTAGGCTTCCTGAATCTGGCGGCGGCGCTTTACCTCCTCCATTGCCCTAGCCATAGAACGAGTAACCGTATCAGCATACATAATAACATGCCCGTCAATGTGGCGGGAGGCTCTGCCCATTGTCTGGATTAACGCCCCCTCTGACCTAAGAAATCCTTCCTTGTCGGCGTCCAGAATGGCTACCAGACTCACCTCGGGCAAATCAAGCCCTTCCCGCAGCAGGTTGATACCGACCACGACATCATAGACGCCGAGGCGCAGGTCGCGCAGTATCTCCACCCGCTCCAGGGTATCAATCTCGGAATGTAAATAGTGTGTCCTGACCCCCATCTCTATCAGGTATTCGGCAAGTTCCTCTGCCATCCGCTTGGTGAGGGTTGTTATCAGGCAGCGCTCGCCTCTATCAACCCGCTCCTTAACTCGGTCGAGGAGGTCGTCAATCTGCTCTCTGGTCGGTTTGACCTCGACTGTGGGCTCCAGCAGCCCGGTGGGGCGCACCAGTTGCTCCGCTACCTGCTGGCTGTGGGCATGTTCATATTCAGCCGGTGTCGCCGAGGTGTAGACTACCTGCTTGATGTGGCTCTGGAACTCTGAAAAGTTAAGCGGGCGGTTGTCCAGCGCCGACGGCAGACGGAAGCCGTAATCCACCAGCGTCTCCTTTCTTGAGCGGTCGCCGTGGTACATCCCCCGAATCTGGGGCAGGGTCATGTGGGATTCATCAATGAAAAGCAGGAAGTCCTTGGGGAAGTAGTCCATTAGCGTCCATGGCGGGCTACCGGGGGCTCGCCCGGACAGATGGCGGGAGTAGTTCTCCACGGCGTGGCAGTAACCTGCCTCCTGGAGCATCTCCAAATCATAGTTGGTTCTTGCCTCCAGCCGGGCTGCCTCCAGCATCTTGCCCTGTTCTTTGAGCTTGACCAGCCACTCTTTAAGCTCCTGCTTGATGCTGTCAATGGCGCTCATCATCTTGTTGTGCGAGGTAACGAAATGCTTGCCGGGGTAGATATCTATAGTTTCCAACTCGGCGAGCAGCTCACCGGTGAGCGGGTCTATCTGGACGAGGCGCTCAATATCATCGCCAAAGAACTCAATTCTTAGGGCTAATTCTTCATAGGACGGCTGTAGCTCCAGGGTGTCGCCGCGGAGGCGGAACTTGCCTCTGGTGAAGTCAATGTCGTTGCGCTCATACTGCATATCCACCAGCCGGCGGAGGAGGTCATGGCGGGGGTACTCCTCACCTTTTTTAAGGGTTAGGACAAAGCCGCGGTATTCCTCGGGCTCACCCAGACTATAGATGCATGAAACCGAAGCCACAATAACCACATCCTGCCGCTCAAAGAGAGAGCGGGTGGCGGCATGGCGCAGCTTGTCAATCTCCTCATTTATAGCTATCTCTTTCTCAATGTAGGTGTCGGTGCGGGGGATATATGCCTCCGGCTGGTAATAATCATAGTAGCTGACAAAGTACTCCACGGCGTTATTGGGGAAGAACTCCTTGAACTCGCTGTAGAGCTGGGCGGCTAATGTCTTGTTGTGGCATATTACCAGCGTCGGCTTCTGCAGGCGGGCGATAACATTAGCCATGGTGAAGGTCTTGCCGCTGCCGGTAACCCCCAGCAGCGTCTGGTGCTTAAAGCCCCTCTCCAGCCCCGCCACCAGCCTATCCACCGCCTGCGGCTGGTCACCCATCATCCCGAAATCTGAGACTATTTTGAATGGTGGCATAATAAACTATAGCTAAAGAGGCCTCCTATAAATAGAGCTGTTAGACATCAGCCCAACATTTTTGAGAGCTCAAATACATGCAAATTGCTCCGCAAGCCGCTACATTCA
>SOJS01000017.1 GCA_004376435.1 Dehalococcoidia bacterium | reverse complement strand
AGGAGAGTCAAAGAGAGGCGAAGCCTCTCTTATATACAAAACTTCCCTCTCCCCTTCATAAGGGGAGAGGGATAAAGGGTGAGGGGTTGATAAACATGGAACAGGTTCGCTCCTTCATCGCCATTGAGCTCCCTGACGAGCTAAAAGCCGGGCTTGCCCAGCTTGAGGACAGACTGAAATCACCTGAGCTGCCTTCAGTAAAGTGGGTTAACCCATCTGCTATCCACCTGACGCTAAAGTTCCTGGGTAATATTGCCACCAGCAGAGTTGAAGAAATAACCACAGCCATACAGGCGGCAAGTAAGGGGATAGCCCCCTTCCATCTTGAGGTAGGGGGGCTGGGGGCTTTCCCCAATCTAAGGCGAGCCCAGGTAGTCTGGGTGGGGATAGGCGGGGAGGTGGAAGGGCTGGGCAAGCTCCAGCAAAGAATTGAGTCCCGCCTGGTACCACTGGGCTTTGCCGCTGAATCACGCTCCTTTACCCCCCATCTTACCTTGGCCCGGCTTCGTCAGCAGGCATCAAAAGATGAGCAGCAAAGGCTGGGGCAGCTTATCGCCGGCACCAAATTTGATAAGGTCTATACCATAAAAGTAGCCTCCATAAAGCTGATGAAGAGCCAGCTAACCAGGGAGGGTGCCATCTACAGCCGACTCAGCTCGGTTGAGCTAAAGGAATAAAGCTAACCGAAAGTCTCCAAAGTAGCCCTTGTCAACAGCTGCCGCTTATTGTATACTGCAGATGAATTAACTTTGGTTGGGAGGTGGACCTCATGGAACAAGCTAATTTCCCTAAGTGCCAGAAGTGCCAGTCTGGTGACCTGGTGCCCCTGTCTGATTTTGGCAGTCAGGGGGCGGCTATTCACTACAAAGCATGGGTTTGCACCAATCCTGATTGCGGCTTCAACCTCAAAATCAGGAATGGCGATGTCTATATAAATGAACCCATTATGAGCGGGGCACTCCACAATACCCGCGCCCGCTAGCAACTTGCCCCCAAGTTTTAGACTAGGCTGGTAAAGGTGCTGCCTCAATTAGCCAAAATCAAGGGGATAGCACTCGACCTTTTATTTCCACGGTGGTGTGTTGGCTGTGGGAAGGAAGGTGATTTTATCTGCTCCGCCTGCCGCCTCTCGTTACCCAGGATTACACCGCCGCTCTGCCCCCACTGCGGTAAACCGCAACCAAGCGGCATCCTCTGCCCCAGCTGCGTCAGCCGACAGGCAAAGATAGACGGCATTCGTTCCCCGTTTCAGTTTGATGGCGTAATCCGCCAGGCTATTCATCAGCTAAAGTACCAAAACTTAAGAGCCCTAGCCCAGCCGCTGGCTAAATTTATGCAGGAATACCTGGCCGCCAATCCTATCCCGGCCGAGCTTCTGGTGCCGGTGCCACTGCACTGGAGGCGACTGCGGGAGCGCGGTCATAATCAATCCAGCCTGCTGGCTCGGGAGCTGAGCAAGCTTATCAACCGGCCGCTGGTGGCAGACTGCCTCGTCCGAAAACGGCCGACACCACCCCAAGCCAGAACCGCCACTGTTGATGAGCGGCGGCGCAATGTTGCCGATGCCTTCACCTGCCGTAGCCACAGCCTTCAGGATAAAAAGGTGCTGCTCATAGATGATGTCGCCACCTCTGGAGCTACCCTTGATGCCTGTGCCTCAGCACTAAAGACAGCCGGCGTTTCTTCAGTATGGGGGCTGGTATTAGCCACCGAGGTTTAGCCGGAGGTTAGGTTGAGATATACAATCTTTAATACTGATATCGGCTGGGTAGGAATACTAACTTCAGCCAAGGGGCTAGTGAGCACTACCCTGCCCCAGCCCTCAGCCCGGCAGGCGCGCCAGCTACTGGGAGATAGGTTAAACTATGCCACCCCATCCCAGCACCTATCTGCTGGCCTAGTCCAGCGCCTTCAGGCTTACTTCAGCGGTCATAGGGTAACCTTCCCTGAGCGGCTTGCCCTATCCGGGGCTACCCTTTTCCAGCGCCAGGTATGGGCGGCAACCAGCCTTATCCCCTACGGCGAGACCAGAAGCTACCGCTGGGTGGCCGAGCAGATTGGGAAGCCAGGGGCGGCTCGGGCAGTGGGACAGGCTCTAGGCAAAAACCGGCTGCCGATTATCATCCCCTGCCACCGGGTAATAGAAAATAGCGGCCAACTCGGCGGTTTCGGCGGCGGGGTGGGAATAAAAAAACACCTTCTCTCCCTGGAGGCAGCCACTACTGGCTAAGTTTTACTTTATAGTAACGGCAAAAACCTTCTCGTCCAGAATCTCTTCCTCCCAGGCTCGCTTATAGACCAGGGTTACCTCAGTATCGCCCGTTTTGAGTGCCCGGAAGCGAAAATACTCAATGCCACCGGCGCCGACCACATCATCTTCAGCTGGTTCAAATTTACTCTCTACCAGCCTGAGCATGCTCTCATCGTGGCTCTCCTGCCAGCTGTAGCCGGTGGTGGGATTGGAACCAAGGGCAATAACAAACTCATTATTAATACCAATCTCTATCCTCTGCCCCGAGTCAGTATAGGTCTCAACCTTGCCAATACAGCCAGCCGCAAGACAGGTAACGGCTGCCGCCACTATAACCAATAGCCAAAGTCTCTTCATTAGACTCTCCTTATATGCCTAATAATGGTTAGCTTCCCTCCGACAGCGGCAATTC
>SOJS01000002.1 GCA_004376435.1 Dehalococcoidia bacterium | reverse complement strand
GCCTTTTTCTCCTATGGTGACATTCGCCTGGGGCAGGGGAGGGAGAGTGCCAAGCAGTACTTGAGAGAGCACCCTGAGCTTGGCCAGGAGATTGAGCAGAAGATTAGAGCCTCAGCTGTCACCACCTATCATCCTGTTACTAATGATTGATTGATACCTTAACTAGATAGGTTAATAGGCAGTAAAAAAGCAAGGCTGGGGCTTAGTGCTCCAGCCTTGCTTTTTGGCGGGGTGTGGCAAAAAATGAGAAAGATTACCGCCATTAGTGCTGGCAGGGGACGAGGGAAGAAGGTAAAGGTGTTCTTAGATGGCAAATTTGCCGTTAGTCTGGAAGCCGAGGTGGCTGCCGGAGAAGGCTTGTGGGTGGGGCAGGAGTTATCATCAACTCAGCTTGAGGCACTGGTCAAGTCTGACCAATTTAAGCGCTGCCTTAATGCCGCCAGCCACTATCTTGACTACCGACCACGGAGCGAGTTTGAGATAAGACAGCGGCTCCGGCGGCGGGGCTTTGGTGGTGAGGCGGTAGAGGCGGTAATAGCCAAGCTGAAGGAGCAGAAGCTGGTGGATGATACCGACTTTGCCCGATTCTGGAGGGAAAATCGGGATTCGTTTCGCCCGCGTAGCCAGTGGCTGACAAAGCTGGAGCTGAAACAAAAAGGGGTGGCTGACGACATCATAGATGAGGTGGTGAGCACCATTGATGATGACGATAGCGCCTATCGGGCCGCCTCGTCCAAGGCTCGCAGCTTATCTCGGTCTGATTATCAAGACTTTCGTCGCCGATTGGGTGGCTATCTCCAGCGGCGTGGCTTTGGTTATGGGGTGATAGACCATACTGTGAGGCGGCTGTGGCAAGAAGGAGGCGATTAGCTAGGTAGCATCTTAAATTGACACTAAAACTGTGGGTGAGTAGTATTAATACTCCTCGGAAAGTGAGGTGAAAATGGAATTATTAGGAATACTAGGCGTGTTCTTCAGCTTTATCATAGGGGTGGTGTTTGGTGGTATGGCGGCCTTTCTTTCGCGACGGATGGTGATTAACCGCCAACTCCGCATTGCCCAGAGGAAGGCAAGTAGGTTGGTGACTGAGGCTGGGGGGGAGGCAAAAGGTGTGCTTCAGGAGGCGAAACAGGAGGCAGCCAAGATAAAGACTGCCGTCGAGGCGGAGCACCGCGAGTTAAGGGTGGAACTGCAACGACAGGAGAACCGTCTCGCCCAGAAAAGTGATACCCTGGAGCGCAAGACAGAAGCTGTGGAAAGACGGGAACGGGAGCGAATCAGCAAGGAAAAGGAGATAGAGACAATTCATGCCAGGCTTAGTGAGGTTAGGGATAAGCAGTTAAAGCAGCTGGAGCTGATTTCAGGCATGTCCAGTGCTGAGGCGAAAAAGTCACTGCTGGAGGCGATGGAGGTTGAGATGCAGGAGGAGACATCACGGCGCTTGCGGCAGTGGGAGGAAGAGCTAAAGGAGGAAGCTGATAAGAAAGCCCAGGATATTTTATCTCAGGCTATTCAGCGCACTGCCTCCGAGGTTGTCTCGGAGACGACAGTGTCTACTGTTCCCCTCCCCAATGATGAGATGAAGGGTCGGCTTATTGGAAGGGAAGGTCGTAACATCAGAGCCTTGGAGCAGGCGACTGGTGTTGACCTGGTCATTGATGACACTCCGGAGGCGGTTACCCTGTCCAGTTTTGACCCGGTGCGGCGGGAGATAGCCCGTGTGGCACTAACCAAGCTCATCCTTGATGGGCGCATTCATCCGGCTCGCATTGAAGAGGTGGTTACCAAAGCCAAGGAGGAAGTGGAGGCGACAATATATAACGCTGGCGAGCAGGCGGCATATCAGGTAGGGGTGCCTGGCTTGCGCCCGGAACTGATAAGGATACTGGGGCGGCTTAAGTACCGCACCAGTTATGGGCAGAATGTCCTGGGGCATAGCGTTGAGGTCGCCCATCTAGTCGGTGCCATTGCTGCTGAGCTGGGCGCCAATGTTGCCGTGGCTAAGAAAGCCGGTCTGCTTCATGACATTGGTAAGGCGCTGGACCGCGAAATTGAAGGCACTCACGCTGCTATTGGCGCTGACCAGGTCAAACAGTGGGATAAGTCGGCTGAGGTGGTTCAGGCTATTGCTGAGCACCATGGTGAGACTGACACTACCAGCGTTATGGGCTTTATTGTCTCGGCGGCTGATGCCATTAGCAGCGCCCGACCGGGGGCAAGGCGCGAGTCGCTGGAGGGCTACCTGAAGCGCCTGGAGGCGCTGGAGAATATTGCCAACAGCTTCAAAGGAGTGGAGAAGTCCTTTGCTATTCAGGCTGGTCGGGAAGTCCGTATTCTGGTCAAGCCGGAGGAGATTGACGATTTAGGAGTAATGAGGCTAGCTCGGGATATCGTGAAGAAAATAGAGGAAGGACTGGGCTACCCGGGTCAGATAAAGGTTACTGTTGTCAGAGAGACAAGAGCTATTGATTATGCTAGATAGGAGGCGCTATAGCAGGGAGGGCGGGGCGGAGTAGGGTGGCTTTTCCCTGCTTAAAGAAAAAGTGCTGATATTAGCCATTGGCGACATAGTTGGTCAACCTGGTCGGCAGGCAGTAGGCAAACTTCTACCTGTCTTGAGGAGGCAATACCGGCTGGACCTGATTATTGCTAACGCCGAGAATGCCGCCGGCGGCGTTGGTCTAACTTTAGACACAGCCAGGGAGCTTCTGGATAGTGGCGTTGATGTCCTGACTTCAGGTAATCACATCTGGGCGCAGAAGGAAATTATTCCTTACCTTGATGGGGAGCTGCCTATCCTGCGCCCGTTAAACTACCCGCCGGGAGTGCCGGGGAGGGGCTATATTGTCACCGGGCAGGCGGTGGTGGTTAATCTAATCGGCAGGACCTTTATGGGCGATTACGATTGCCCCTTTAGAGCTATGGACAGGTTGCTGGCTGAGCTTGAGGATAAGCCGCCGGTTATTATTGTTGATTTCCATGCCGAGGCAACATCGGAGAAGGTGGCTATGGGGCGATACCTGGATGGGCGGGTCAGTGCTGTCTTGGGAACACACACCCATGTCGGCACTGTTGATTGCCAGCTACTGCCGGGGGGGACTGCCTATATTACTGATATCGGCATGACCGGCCCGATTAACTCGGTAATCGGTGTGGACAGCCAGGCAGTAATTGAGCGCTTTCTGACCCAAATACCCCATCGCTTCTCGGTGGGGAAGGGCAAAGCGGTGCTTAATGCTGTTTTGGTAGCGGTGGATGAGAGTAGTGGTCGGGCAATAAGCATAGAGCGTGTTGATAAGGGGGCTTAGCAATGTCTAGGGTTGACCTCCATTTGCATTCCGCTGCTTCTGATGGGCGCTTTAGCCCAATGGCTGTCGTCCGTCAGGCAGCCGAGCTTGGCTTGAGAGTCATTGCTATTACCGACCATGACTCTGTAGATGGAGTCGTTCCTGCCCTGGCAGCGGCTAAAGCCCTCCCCGGACTTAAAGTTATCCCTGGTGTTGAAATTAGCACTGATGTCCCGCAGGGTGAAGTTCATATTCTTGGCTACTTTATAGATTATAATAACCGTGAGCTTCAGGCTAATCTGGAGGGATTGCGTAATTCTCGGCTTAAGCGGGCGCAGGGGATGATTGTCAGGCTAAAAGAGCTGGGCGTCCATATTGACTGGGAGCGGGTTCAGCAGATAGCCGGCAGTGGTTCTGTCGGGCGCCCTCATATCGCTCAAGCTATGCTGGAGAAGGGTTATATAACTTCGCTAAAAGAGGCGTTTACTAACTATATAGAGCGGGGGGGACCAGCCTATGTTGAGCGGGAGAAGATGACCCCCGCGGCAGCAGTAGAGCTGGTGCTCAGGGCAAGAGGGTTGCCCGTGTTTGCCCACCCGTTAACTATCAATAATGTGGAGACGATGGTTGTTGAGCTAAAGGCGGCTGGTCTGGTGGGCATTGAGGCTTACTACTATGGCTATACTGATGACGAAATAACCAAGCTGGTCAGGCTGGCTGAGAAGCATGGCCTTATTGCTACTGGCGGCAGCGACTACCATGGCCTTGAGGTGGGCAGTGGGGGCATAATGGGCGGTGTTGATGTGCCCCTGGCATCTGCGGAGTGCCTTATAGCCCTGGCTGAGCCAAGAACACCGGAACTAGCCAGTAAGTAACATTTTAGCGGAGGTATCGGTGGCTTTTGAGTTTTGGTTGCTAGTCTTGGGTGCCTATCTCCTGGGTTCAGTGCCGGCAGCCTATCTGGTGGCGAGGTGGTCGCAGGGAATAGACATCAGGCAATATGGCAGTGGCAATGTAGGGGCCGGTAATATATGGAGGTCAGCCTCTAAGCCCCTGGCTCTTCTGGTCGGTTTTTTTGACCTCGGCAAGGGTGTGGTTATGGTGTGGGCGGCTCAACTGCTGGGTCTGGATGTTGCTCAGCAGGTAGCAGTGGGGGTGGCGGCCATTATTGGCCACAACTGGCCCATCTTTCTCCGCTTTAGCGGGGGGCGTGGCATTTTGACTTACCTGGGTATTATTTTTATATTAACGCCAAAACTGGCAGTAATAGCGTTAGCCATTGCCTTGCTGGCGGCTCCCTTCCGGCAGCTATCTCTGGGGGTGTTTATCGCCTTGGTAATTACACCAATATTTAGCTGGTTTCTGAGCCAGCCGCTGGCTGTTGAGGAACGGCTGCCAATAACGCTGGCTTATTTGGCGGCGCTGTTGATAGCCTTGCTGCGGCGGCTAACGGCGCCACCAACCTCGCTTACGGCTTCGGTGTCCACCGGGCAGTTGATTGTTAATCGCCTGCTTTTTGACCGTGATATAAGGGATAGAGATGCCTGGATACACCGCCAGCCTCTTGAGGAAAGTCCAGCCAAGGAGGGGAAAGATTGACTCCAGATGAGATGAGGTGCGCTGCCCACCCTGGTGTGGAAACCCGCCTTAAGTGTGCCAAGTGCGGGAAGCCAATCTGCCCCAAGTGTCTGGTGCAGACGCTGGTAGGGGCCCGTTGCCCGGATTGTGCCCGCCTCTATAAACTGCCGACATATAGTATCTCCAGTCAGTACTACCTGCGGGCGAGCGCCGCCGCCCTGGCTATGGCGGCGGTCGGTGGTATTGTCTGGGGGGTGATAGAGTGGGTCATTCCCATCTTCTCCTTCAATCTGCTGCTGGCGCCTGGTGTTGGCTATGGTATTGGCGAGGTGGTTAGCCTTTCTGTTAATCGCAAACGGGGCACGGGGCTGGCGGCTATAGCCGGTCTGGCAATAGTGATAAGCTATATAGTTAGCCTGTGGTTTATTAGCTTTTTAGTGGGGACTTCTTTCTACCAGGCACTGCCCCTAAGTATAATTAATATAGTCTATCATCTGCTTGCCCTGGCGCTGGGTATCTTTTTTGCTGTCAACCGGCTGCGCTAGCGTCCTTTAGTCAGGCTGATTGAGCACGGATTTTTTAATAAGGAGATTGTCATGTCACCGGTTAGCATCACTTATTTTGGCATCTCGGGGTATGTGTTCTTCTGGGGTCTGTTTGCCCTGGCTATGGGCTTATTCTCATACCGCATGTATCGGCTGGGACGCTATATGTTCCTGGGGCAGAGGGAGGGGGGCTTCAGCCAGCTGGCGCGGAGAGCACTGACAACAGTGGTGGCGGTATTAGGGCAGTGGTGCCAGTTAAAAAACCTGAACCTCAAGGATAGAGCCAGTGTGGGTCATATTTTTATGGCTTGGGGTTTCCTCATCTTCGTTGTCTTCTATCTCGTATTTATCATCATCGGCGCTGGCTTTGGCATTTCCGGGGTGCTGGAGCATACCAGCTTCTTCTTCTACTATGCCTGGGTTATGGATATAGCGGCTGTCTTTGTTATTGTCGGTGCCGCCTGGGGCATAGTCCGCCGTTATATTGTGAAGCCGCCACGGCTTGAGGGGGAGCAGACTTTTGAGGCTATGGTCATTCTGGTCACTGTCTTAATCCACCCCCTGACCCACCTCTTCAAGGAGGCAACCAGCATTGCTCTGGCTCACCCGCCGGCCGGTTTAGGCGCTGTCCTGCCGCCGATAAGCTCGACTTTAAGCAATCTCTTTGCCGGCAGTGCCGTAAGCTCAATAGAGGCGGCCAATATAGGCTTCTTCTGGGCACACTGGAGTATTGTTCTTTTTGTCCTGGTCTTTATTGCCTACTCAAGATACCTGCACATGGTGGTCTCTATCTTCAACATCCTTCTCCAGTCCCCGCCTCCTAAGGGCGCCCTGCGTCCTATTGAGCTGGAGAAGGCGGAGAGCTTTGGTGCCGCCAAGATAACCGACCTTACCTGGAAGCAGATTCTGGACCTTTACTCCTGTGTCGTCTGTGGTCAGTGCCAGGACCGATGTCCGGCAGCCATCAGCGGCAAGCCGCTCAACCCCAAGAAGTTGATTCAGGACCTAAAGAAGCACCTACTAGAGGTTGGTCCCCAGCTGCTCAAGGGGGAAGCCCCGGCTGGCAATCCTGGTGGGGCACTGGCTGGTGAGGTGGTAACTGAGGATGAAATCTGGGCATGCACTACCTGCCGCGCCTGCGATGAGGTGTGTCCTCTTTGTGTGGAGCATGTTGACAAGGTTGTTGACCTCAGGCGGAACCTGGTGATGGAACGGACGACCATTCCCGAGACAGCCGAGGGAGCACTGAGGAGCATTGAAGCCCGAGGACACCCGTGGCACGGAACGACACTAACTAGGACTGACTGGGCGCAGGGACTTGATGTTAAGACCTTAGCTGAAGATAGCCAGATTGACATTCTGTTCTGGGTTGGCTGCACCTCGGCATTGGAGGAGAGAAGCACTAGGGTGGCTCGGGCGGTAGCCAGTCTGTTAAAGCTGGCCGGGGTTAATTTTGGCATCCTCGGTAGTGAGGAGAGCTGCTGCGGCGAGCTGGCCCGTCGTCTGGGGAACGAATACCTCTTCCAGCTCCAGGCGGAGAAGAACATTGAGCTAATGAAGAGTTACCAGGTAAAGAAAATCGTCACTGGCTGTCCCCATTGCTATAACACAATAAAGAATGAATACTCCCAGTTCGGGGGTGAGTTTGAGGTTTGTCATCACACCGAGTTCATTGCCAGCTTGCTACAGGAAAAAAGGCTGGGCATTATCAAGGGCGGCGGTGGGGTGGTAACCTATCACGATGCCTGCTATCTGGGGAGATATAATGATATCTTTGAAGCGCCGCGGCAGGTTCTGGGTAACATCCCTGATATTACCCTGGTTGAGATGGAGCAAAGAAAGAAAGGGAGCTTCTGCTGTGGCGGCGGCGGCGGCCATATGTGGCTTGAGGAACGCCTTGGCAAGAGAATCAACGAGCTGCGCACTGAGCAGGTAATGGAAACTAAAGCCAGCATTGTGGCTACTGCCTGCCCCTTCTGTTTGCAGATGTTTGAGGATGGCATCAAGGCAAAGGGGGCGGAAGAATCGCTCAGGGTTATGGATATTGCTGAGCTGGTAGCGCAGTCGGCAGTGTACCGCTCTTATGGCATTGTCTGAGGTGCGGCTAATCCAGTGGAGTCAGGGTTAAGAGCTTTCTGGCAATCTGGGGATACTTGGCGATGAAGAGCAGTTCATCCTCAACCAGCGGCTTCTGTGCTTCTACATTGGCGTATCTTGCCAGTTCCAGAACCTCTCTAGCTTCCTCCTCGTTAGCGAAAGATACCTCAATCTTGCCCATGACATGGCTGAAGCCAGATATGCCGCTGTACTCTCCAGCAATAATCTCCCTTCCCGTTTCCACCAGCTCCGGTTCCCCCCGCCCCAGCTCTTCATAGCTGAAGAGCTCGTAGTTCTCCGGGTCCTTGAGCACGCCGTCAGCATGGATGCCGGAGGAGTGGGCGAAGGCATTAATGCCAACACCTGTCTGGTTTATTGGAATCGGCACCCTGAAGGCATAGCTGGCAAAGCGGGAAATCTTCCACGACTGGGATAGGTCAATCGGTTTTCCCAGCTGGTATTTCTCGGCAAACCCCTTTGATTTGATGACTGCCAGGGTGGTAGCTACCAGGTCGGCATTGCCGGCTCTTTCCCCGATACCGTTGATAGTGGTGTTTATATAGGCATCCTGCCCGCCGTCTATGGCTCCTTTAGCCCCGGCGATGGAGTTGGCATTAGCCATCCCCAGGTCACCGTGACAGTGGAGCTCAATAGGTAAGCTGATATTTTCCGCTAGTTTCCTGATGGTTTCATAGATGGTGAACGGGTTATCATAGCCAAGAGTATCACAGTACCTTATTCTATCAGCCCCGTGCTCCTTAGCCGCCAGCCCGAATCTGGTAAGGAAGTCCAGCCCTGTTCTTGAGGCATCCTCGGCGTTAACGCCAATACTCTCAGCGCCGAGGGCGCGGGCGGCATCAACTGCCTCCGTCATATTATTGATGACGTCATCCCTGGTCTTTCTCCCTTGGAACTTGCCATTAATCATCTGGTCTGATGTGGATATAGAGAGGTTGAGATGGCGTATATTGGGCACCAGCTTAAAAGCCATCTCCACATCGCTGGCAATGGCTCTTATCCACCCCCCAAGATGGATAGGCTGCAGCACTCCCATCTCGGCCAGTTCCAGGTTAGCCTGAAGATAGAGGGACTCGTGCCTGGTGGTGGGGAAGCCAAACTCAGACTGGAAGACCCCCATTTCATTGAGATAGATGTTTATCATTGTTTTTTCCAGCTTGGATAGCCCGAGCTTGGCTGTCTGCACGCCATCGCGGTTGGTGACATCAATAAAATAAATCTTGGGCATTTATCACTACTCCCCTGATTTTGATAACAGCTGGTCGGTGGTGGAAATACCATATTATCATAGTTTACTACTCCGAGCAAGTATTATGTGCTACAATGAGCCTGAATCTAGCCATGGTAGTTAAGAGCTATGTCCCAATTAGACCCGGTTGTTAGTATTGTCATTCTGCTGGTAGCAGCGCTAGTTGGGGGGATGATTGCCCATCGGCTGAGGCAGCCGGTGATATTGGGCTACCTCATCGTTGGGGTGATAGTTGGCCCCTATGCCCTTGGTCTGGTGGCTGACCTGGTGCTGGTTGAGGCGGTGGCAACGATGGGCGTTGCCCTGCTCATGTTCACCCTGGGACTGGAAATCTCGGTCAGTCAGTTAAAGCAGGTGGGCAGGGCGGGTCTCTGGGGCGGCATCGCTCAAATTCTGGTTACCTTTGCCCTCGGTCTGGTAGTGGGAAGTTTCCTATTTGGCTGGCCCCTGTCCCAGGCTGCCTTATTCGGGCTGGTTATCTCCCTCAGTAGCACTATGGTCTGCCTCAAGATACTGATGGAGAGGGGCGAGCTGGACTCCGTGCACGGGCGGATTATGCTTGCCATCCTTATCTTGCAGGACATTAGCGTTGTCCTGATGGTGGTGGTGGTGCCCCTGCTCAGCGGCAGCGTCGAGAACCTACCGCTGGCTCTGGCGATGGCTATCGGCAAGGCGGTCCTCTTCGTTGGTGCTGCCATTGTCCTCGGGCTGTGGGTGCTTCCCTGGTTGATGGGCAGGGTTGGTGGAGTTCGGTCCCGCGAGCTTTTTCTGCTCACGGTTCTGGTGCTGTCTTTGGGGGCGGCGGTGAGCACCTATATCTTCGGGCTTTCCGTTGTCTTTGGTGCCTTTGTCATTGGTCTGGTGCTCCGCGAAACAAGGTTTGC
>SOJS01000020.1 GCA_004376435.1 Dehalococcoidia bacterium | reverse complement strand
TTGCTATTTGGCAGCTAATTGAAGCGAGACGGAGCACTAATGCACAAATTGCAGTAGAACTATTTTGTGAGCTGCGTAGTGAAAAAGTCTTGGAGATTCTTCGCTTTATTTACAACATCAAACCCGACGAGGATATGCAAAACCTGCTAAATGTTGATAAGGAAAATATTGGCTATGTACTTGGCAGGTTTGAAATACTGGGAGCCTTGGTAACCAAAGGTATTATTGACAAGCGACTTGCCATAGAAACATATGGCGGTCAACCAGCTCTACGATGCTGGTATCGATTATGCGAACACTACATTAGAAAAACACAGGAGAAGCGAGGATATTATCACGATAATTATGAGGCCTTTGCCAGACAGAGTCTGGAGTATTTTGACAGTGAACATATACGAGTAGGGTTCTTCGCCAAGCACCGTCAGATTGAAAACTTGGTAGATGAATTTCAAAAGGGCAAACTCAAACATTTTCGGCCGAGAAGCTTGAAGGAGATTAGGAGAGAGAGGAAAGCGAGTACGTAAGGTAAGGGGAAGTTTGAAGGGGCGAAGCCCCACTTCAATAAAATACTAATTTCTAAACACTAAATCCTAAACTTTAGGGATTTAAATTTTGAATTTACTTAGGATTTAGAAATTAGAGCTTAGGATTTCACGAAAGAAGGGGGTGAGGTAGATAAAGCTACTGGAAAAACTTTACCCGATGTGGTTTAATATTTAGAATTCAAGCTCCTTGAGATTTAAAAAAGGAGGAAGGGAGAAATGGCAGACTATCCAATAACTGTTGGTATTGAGTATCCAGAGAGGCTTTCAAGGTTGACCACCTTCTTCAGGTGTTTTATGGTTATACCCCAATCTATTGTGCTATCTTTTGTTGGGATAGCGGCTACTGTTGTCGTTTTCATTGCCTGGTGGGCTATCCTGTTCACCGGTAGATACCCCAGATGGGCGTTTGACTTTACCGCTGGCTATCTGCGATGGACAGTGAGGGCAACCGGCTACTCCTACTATCTAACAGATAAATACCCGCCATTTAGTATGTCTTGAAGAGTTAGCAAAGACCTTTATCGAAAATGCGTCTATCAAAGCTGTTTGGTAAAACACAAAGAGAGACACCGGCTGAGGCGGAGACAACCAGCCACCGGCTGCTGTTAAGAGCCAGCATGATAAGCCAGGTAGCCGCCGGTATCTACTCCTACCTGCCCCTGGGCTGGCGGGTATTGAAGAAGATAGAAAATATCATCCGCGACGAGATGGATAAAGCCGGCGGGCAGGAGCTGAATATGCCCGTCCTCCAGCCACTGGAGCTGTGGCAGGAGACAGGGCGAGACCAAGCTTTCGGCAGGGGGCTGTTTATCCTCCGTGACCGCAAAGAGCGCCAGCTAATCCTGGGGCCAACCCACGAAGAAATCATCACCCAGCTCATCAGCCGCAATGTGCAGAGCTACCGTGACCTGCCGCTACTTCTTTATCAGATCCAGACTAAGTTCCGTGATGAGCCCCGCCCCCGGGGTGGACTGATAAGGGTGCGTGAGTTTACCATGAAAGACCTCTACAGCTTTGATGTCGATGAGGACGGGCTGGACCGGAGCTATGAAAGCATGCTCCAGGCATATCAGAATATCTACTCTCGCTGTGGCCTGCCCACCCGGCTGGTGGAAGCCGATAGCGGCGCCATCGGCGGCAAGGACTCCCATGAGTTTATGGTTATCGCTGAGGGCGGCGAGGATGAGATTATCTACTGTGATAAGTGCCACTATGCCGCCAATGTGGAGAAAGCAAGCAGCAAAAAGGTGGCGGTAGACAAAGGCAAACCGCTACCTCTGGAAGAAGTAGCCACGCCGGGGATGGCGACCATTGAAGAGGTGTCGCGCTTCCTCAAGGTGCCGTCAAGCCATACCCTGAAGGCAGTCTTCTATGTTGCCGATGGCAAGCTGGTCTTCGTTGTCATCCGGGGCGACCTTGAGGTAAACGAGGTCAAGCTGAAAAACAGCCTCAACTGCTTTCAGCTCCGCCTGGCAACTGAAGCCGAGGTGATAGCTGCCGGCATTGTCGCCGGCTCGGCATCCCCGATAGGGGTAAAGGGCATCAAGATTATTGCCGATGACTCCATAATCTCAGGGACAAACTTCGTTGCCGGTGGTAACAAACCTGATTGCCACCTCAAAAATGTCAACTACCCGCGGGATTTTAAGGCTGACATTATGACTGATATCGCCCTGGCTCGTGCCGGAGATGGCTGTCCTGCCTGCAATAGCAGATTATTATCCACCCGTGGTATTGAGGTCGGGCATGTCTTTAAACTGGGCACCTTCCTCAGTGAAAAGCTGGGTGCCCCCTTCATTGATGATAAGGGGGTAGCCCACCCTATTGTTATGGGCTGCTACGGCATCGGTCTCGGCAGGCTGATGGCGGCAGTGATAGAACAGAGCCATGATGATAAGGGTATTGTCTGGCCGCTGACTGTTGCCCCTTACCATATCTACCTCTGCCCTCTGTATCAGCCAGGCTCAAAGGTCTTAGAGGTTAGCGAAAAAATCCATTCCGAGCTTGAGGAGGAGGAGGTGGAGGTGCTCTTTGATGACCGTGAGGAGTCACCGGGGATAAAGTTCAACGATGCCGACCTACTGGGCATACCCATCAGGGTTACTATCAGCCCCCGCACCCTGAAGAGTGGCAGTGTTGAGGTGAAGTGGCGCTCAGAGAAGGAATCCCAG
>SOJS01000025.1 GCA_004376435.1 Dehalococcoidia bacterium | reverse complement strand
TAATATCACCTTTTGGACTATCTTCTGCCAGTGTTATAAAATGGGCTAGATGGATATTTTGGCTGAGCTTAATCCGGCGCAGAAAGAAGCTGTGGAGGCAATTAGCGGTCCGGTGCTGATTTTAGCTGGCCCCGGCAGCGGCAAGACCAGGGTCATTAGCCATCGGGTGGCTTACCTGATTAGGGTCTGCGGTGTTAGCCCGCGCCGCATTATGGCGGTTACCTTCACCAACAAGGCGGCTCGGGAGATGGAGGAGAGGCTTCATCGGCTGGTTGGGGGCTTGCTGAATGACTTAACTCTGGGCACCTTTCACGCTATCTGCGCCCGTATCCTGCGTCGGGAGGGCAGGGCAATCGGCGTTGACCCCGGCTTTGTCATCTATGACGATGAAGACCAGCTTAGCCTGCTCAAGCGCAGCCTGCAGGAGGTGGGCCTTGACCCCAAGCAGTACGCCCCGCGGGCGATTGCCTCAGCCATCTCGGCAGCTAAGTGCCACCTGTTGACGGCGGCAGATTATAGCCAACACCACGGTAGCCATTTTGAGGAGGTGGTGGGCAAGGTCTACGGGCATTACCAGAGGCTGCTGGGGGAGAGCAACGCTCTTGACTTTGATGACCTGCTCATGAAGGCAGTGCTGCTGCTACGGCAGAGCCCGGAGATACTGTCCCGATACCAGGAGAGATACCTCCATATCCAGGTGGACGAGTTTCAGGATACCAACCTAAGCCAGTATGAGCTGGTAAAGCTGCTATCCGGGAAGCACGGCAATATCTGTGTCGTTGGCGACCCTGACCAGTCAATCTACTCCTGGCGCTATGCCGACCTGCGTAATATCCTCAACTTTGAGAAGGACTACCCCCAGGCTAAGGTGGTGCTTCTGGAGCAGAACTACCGCTCGACCAGGATGATTCTGGAGACGGCATCCAGTGTCATCTCGGCTAATAAACAGCGCCAGCCCAAGGAATTGTGGACGGAAAACGATGTCGGTGAGCTGACGACGGTGGTTGAGACCTATACCGAGCAGGAGGAAGCCCAGTTTGTTGTCAGCGAGATAGAGCGTCTGGTGGGGAAGGGGGAGGTCAGGCTGGGTGATTGTGCCGTTACCTATCGTACTAATGCCCAGTCAAGGGCTATTGAGGAGGCGTTTGTCCGCTACGGCACACCCTATAAGCTGGTGGCTGGCACCCGCTTCTATGAGAGGCGGGAGGTCAAGGATGTTATTGCCTACCTCCGGCTTGTCCAGAACCCTTATGACAGCGTCAGCCTGAGGCGGGTGATTAATGTCCCCGGGCGGGGTATCGGGGGGCGTAGCCTGGAGAAGCTATCTGCCTGGGCAGGGTCTATGGCTGTCCCCGAATACAAGGCGCTACAGCTTGTGGCAGAAGATAAAGAAGGTCCCTTTAACCCCCGTACCGCCAGAGCGCTGGCTACCTTTCTCAAGATGATGGAAGGATTTAGGGCTCAAGGTCAGCAGACTAACCTGGTTGATTTATTTGATTTGGTGGTGAAAGACTGTGGTTATAAGGGCTATATACTGAATGGGGTGGATGGTGAA
Source organism: Dehalococcoidia bacterium (assembly GCA_004376435.1). Lineage (GTDB taxonomy): Bacteria > Chloroflexota > Dehalococcoidia > Dehalococcoidales > JAUVZE01 > SOJS01. The sequence goes on along the minus strand of SOJS01000025.1, from coordinate 8,259 downwards.
GAGCGGTGGGGGAATATCCTTGAGCTGCGCACTGTTGCCCAGCAGTATAAAGACTTGAAGCCGTCCCAGGGGCTGGCTGCCTTTCTGGAGGGGGTGACGCTGGTGTCTGATGTTGATGGGCTTGATGAGACAGTGGATGTGGTCACCTTGATTACCCTGCACCAGGCTAAAGGTCTGGAATTTCCGGTAGTGTTCATTGTTGGCATGGAAGACGGCATCCTGCCCCATTTTAAGTCCTTTGGCGACCAGGAGCAGATGGAGGAAGAGAGGCGGCTGTGCTATGTCGGCATCACCAGAGCTAAGAAGAGGCTCTATCTGGTTTATGCCTTCCGCCGCAGCCTGATGGGAAGCAGTGCCATAAGCAAGCCGTCGCGCTTTTTAGAGGATATCCCCAGACATCTGGTTGCCGGTGGTGACCGCTGGCGGGGGGAGGAAAGCCAGCTCACTACAGCTATGTATTCCTATCAGCCATCTCCGGTTGCCCGTCTGGAACTGAAGGCTGGCGACCATGTCCACCACCCCCAGTTTGGCGATGGGGTGGTGGTCAGCTGTCGGGCAGTCAAGGATGATGTTGAGGCAGTGGTTGCCTTTGGCGAGGGAGTTAAAAGACTGCTCTTAAGCTTTGCTAAGCTGGAGAGGGTGGATTAACTTTAACAAAAGGCATTATCTTAATCACCGGGCGGCTGAATCAGCTCCCACCTGACCATGCCGTTCTCAACCAGCTGGCGGATTTTTCTTTCTACCGGGGTAAGCTGGCTGGCTTTGCCCGTTTTTACCTCAATGATGACTATCTCCTGCGGGTTGCCGCTAGCCAGCCCGGGAAAGACAATCAGGTCTATCGGGCTGCCGATAAAGCGGGCTTCAGTGGGGTCATAATTAAACTGGGGGAGGTAGGGGGCTAGCTGCTCGGCGAATTTACCGCCCAGTACGGCTCGGCTCTGGGCAATTGCCCCCTTTCTGGCTTGCTCCATAGCCACTTCCCATTTCTGCCTCTCATCCTCCTGCCACTTTCGGAACCTCATCTCAAATTTTAGCCTTGTCAGGTAGTAAGCCAGAAAAACGCTGATGATGGCAACGACTAGAATAATGATAATCAGGGCGGTGGTATCCATTTTGACCTCCCCGTCTTATTTAGCCTGACTGCTGCCTGGTTTTACCAGGGGAATGGCGGCGGCGCATAAAGGGCAGTCCGCCGGTGGGTAGGTCTGGGTCACCGAGCGGTGGCAACTGAAGAGGGGGATACCAAAGTCCACTTCCTGCTCGGAGCGGTCAACCAGCACCCCGATGCCGACCATTATCCCTCCCTGCTTACTTACTGCTGCCATAACCTCACGGATGGAACTGCCGGTGGTGAGGATATCATCAACAATAAGGACCCGCTCGCCGGGCTCAACACTAAAGCCCCGCTTAAATGCCCTTTCTGCACCCTCCTTCTCGGCAAATATACCGCGCACTCCCAGCTGTCGGGCTGTCTCAAAAGCCAGGATAATGCCGCCGGTGGTTGGTCCGGCGACTACCTGGACCTTCTCTTGTTTGAAGTGACCGACAATCAAGCGGCAGAGCTGCTCAGTATAGGCCGGGTACTGCAGGACGCGGAACTTTTCCCAGTAGATAGGGGAATGAAGCCCGGAGACAAGCAGGAAGTGCCCCTTAAGTATTGCCCCTGATTTATGGAAGATTTCCTCTACATTACCGAGCACTATTATCCTCCTTTAGCTAGTAATGATAGATATAAACTCCAGCCAATGCCCCGGTGGTTAATTGCTCTGATAGTGAGTAGTTAGCCACCAGCCCCCACTGTTCTGGTGGCCAGATTGATAGCCAGGCTTTACCGATTATATTCTGGCGCGGCACTGTCCAGTCATTATGGGAATCGTTGCTGTTATTGCGGTTGTCACCGAGGACAAAGTAGTTATTATCCGGGATTGTTCTAAAGGAGAGCTCATAGCTGGGCTGGTTCTTAATATAGGGTTCGTCCAGTGGTGAGCCGTTAACATAGACGACTTCCCCCTCTACCTCTACAGTGTCGCCGGGCAGGGCAATAATGCGCTTGATAAAGTCGGTCTTCTCGTCATTGGGCGAGCGAAAGACAATGACATCACCCCATTCCGGCTCGTGGAAGGCATAAACCGCCTTATTAATTAACAGCCGTTGCCTGTCCTGGAGGTTATTCTCCATACTGGAGCCAACGACGATAAAGCTCTGTACTGTTGCCTGGAGGAGTAAGAAGATAGCTAGCGCCAGTATAATTGTCCCCAAAACCTCACGGAGAAGGATTTTCATCTGACCAACCCCTTCATTAAAGCCTCATTATATCATATCTCATTCCCTTTATCCTGCCAGTTTGGCTAACCAAAATCTGGTTTCTCCGTTATAATAGTAGATGCCACTAGGTTTGGTAGGTAATTTTAAATTAAAGGAGGAAACGCGGATGGGAAGAAAACTGTTGCTGGCTATTGGACTATCTCTGGCGGTAATTGGTATCGGGGTAACCGGCTGTACTGGTGACCTCACCTTTCCTGAGGGGCAGTCAGCAGTAACGGAGGGCAGTATAATCCTCAGTCAGCAGAATACCGGCATCTGGGTAAGTGGTGAGGGGAAGGTTAGCCTTGTCCCTGATGTGACTATCCTTAATTTGGGGGTGGAGGCTCAGAAGACCACCGTGGCTAAGGCACAGGCGGCGGCGGCAGAGGCTATGGTGGAGATTATGGCAGTGCTTGATGGCTATAACATCGCCGAAAAAGATATCAAGACCCATAGTTTTTCCATCTACCCGGTGTGGGATTGGGATAATGGCGAGTCGGAAATAATCGGCTACCGTGTGAGCAATATGGTGACGGTTAAAATCAGGCAGATGGATGACACCGGAGCGATTATTGACGCCGTAGCTGAAGCCGGCGGCGATTATACCAGAATAAACAGTATCAGCTTTACCGTTGATGACCCCACTGCCTATTATGAGGAAGTCAGAGAAGAAGCCATGGCTGATGCCAAAGCCAAGGCGGAGCAGTTAGCCGACTTGGCTGAGGTGAGCTTGGGCAAGCCTACCTATATTAACGAGGGTAGCGTTTTTGCCCCCATTTACCGTGACTATTACTTGGCGGCTGAGGCAGCTCCAGGGACCCCAATCAGCCCCGGTGAGACCGAAATCTCGTTAACTGTTCAGGTAGTGTACAATATCGGCTAGTAATCGGGCTGGGGGCTGATTTGCACTGGCTCCGAGTGAGATGCTAGAATGGGAATAGTGTTGCCAAAGGTGTAGTTGAAGTATGGACTATATGGAGCAGGCACTTTCCCTGGCCAAGCTGGCACTGGGGCAGGCTAGCCCTAACCCGGCAGTGGGGGCGGTGGTAGTTAAAAATGGTGAGGTAGTGGGGCAGGGCTATACCCAGCCAGCCGGCTGTCACCATGCCGAGGTATTGGCACTGGAGCAGGCAGGTGAACAGGCAAGAGGAGGTGCGCTCTATGTTACCCTGGAGCCATGCTGTCATCACGGCCGGACGCCACCATGCACTCAGGCAATTATTGCCGCCGGCATATCCGAAGTCCATATGGCGATGCTTGACCCTAACCCGCTGGTTTCGGGGCGGGGTAAAAAAGAGCTTGAGCGAGCCGGCATTAGGTTGTCTGTCGGTGAGCATGAGCAAGAGGCGAAACGGATTAACGAAGCCTACACCAAATTTATTACCACCGGCATTCCCTTTGTTACCGCCAAGTTTGCCGTCAGTCTGGATGGTAAGATTGCCACCAGAAGCGGTGATTCCAAGTGGATTAGCGGCGAGGAGGCAAGAAAACAGGTTCATAGCCTGCGTTATACCAACGATGCCATTATGGTAGGCTTAAATACAGTCCTGACAGATGACCCTCTCCTTACCAGCCGCTGCTGTGGGGGGAGAGGGGGCACAGCCAGGAAGCAGCCACTGCGGGTGGTGGTGGATAACAAGGGACGCACACCGCCGGACGCCCGACTTTTCACTAAGCCGGGGAGGACACTGCTGGCATTGGGCAGGCAGGTTACTGGCGAGGAGGCAAAAGCCTTTGCTGCAGTTGAGGCCGAACTGCTGGAACTGCCCTCAACTGAAGGACTGGTGGATTTAAAGAAGCTGTTAAAAGCCCTGGCGGAGCGGGAAATCACCAGTGTTCTGGTGGAGGGTGGTGGTATTCTTCTTGGTTCCCTGTTTGACGATGGGCTGGTGGATAAGGTGATTGTTTTTATTGCCCCTATTATCATTGGCGGTCGGGAGGCAAAGACGGCTGTCAGCGGTCAGGGGATTGATAGGATAGCCGACTCACTGAAATTGCAGGATGTCACTGTGGAGAGGTTTGGCGAAGACTTGATGGTCAGTGGTTATGTTAGGCGAGAGGAATGTTTACCGGCATTATCGCAGAGATAGGTAAAGTTACCTTAGTGAAGTCTGGGAGTCTGGTTATTGGTGCTAGCCGCGTCCTGCCCAGGCTAAAGCAGGGCGAAAGCATCGCCGTTAACGGGGTATGCCTGACGGTAAAAAGCCTTGATACCGCCGCCTTCTCGGTTGACATAATGCCAGAGACGCTGAAGCGGACAAACCTTGGCCGACTTGGTGTCGGCGATATGGTTAATCTGGAGCCGCCCTTGACGCTGGATGGGGGGCTGGGCGGGCATCTGGTGCAGGGGCATGTTGATGCCACCGGACGGCTGGATGCAATTACCTGGGATGGTGAATCAATGGTGATTAGATTCTGGGCCCCTCCCGAGGTAATGCGTTATATTGTGGAGAAGGGTTTTATTGCCGTTGATGGGGTTAGCCTGACGGTGATGACCAGAGATAGCAGCTCATTTCTGGTTTCGCTGGTTGACTATAGCCGCCGCCAGACTATTTTAGGTGATAGAAAAGTGGGTGATGTGGTCAATCTGGAGGTGGATATTATGGCTAAATATGTTGAACGGCTCAGCCAGCCCCAAAAAAGCGGGATAACCGCCGAGCTTTTGGCAGAGCACGGATTTTTATAGGTTTTTGGGAGGTGAGTATGGCAATAGCCACTATTGATGAGGCTATTAAGGACATAAAAAATGGCCGCTTCGTTATTATTGTTGATGATGAGGACAGGGAGAATGAGGGCGACCTGGCGATGGCGGCGGAGAAGGTTACCCCGGCGGCGATTAATTTTATTGCCAAGCACGCCCGAGGGCTGATTTGTCTGCCGGTTATCGGCAAGCGGTTGGACGAGTTGGGGATTCCCATGATGGTCAGTGAGAATACCTCAAAGTTTACTACCGCTTTTACGGTATCCATTGAAGCCAAGCATAAGGTAAGCACCGGTATTTCGGCGGCTGATAGAGCCGAGACAATCAGAGCCGTGCTTGACCCGAGCACCAAGCCTGAGGATTTGGTCCGTCCCGGGCATATGTTCCCGCTGCGGGCGAGAGAGGGTGGGGTTCTGGTGCGGTCAGGGCACACTGAGGCGATAGTTGATTTAGCCCGGCTGGCTGGTCTCTACCCGGCCGGGGTTATCTGTGAGATTATGAATGATGACGGCTCTATGGCGCGTTTGCCCCAGCTGGAGGCGATGGCGGAGAAGTTTGAAATCAAGATAGTTACTGTGGCTGACCTTATTGCCTACCGCCGCCGCCATGAGAAGCTGGTGCACCGCATCGCCGAGGCAAAGCTGCCGACAGCATACGGTGAGTTTACCGCCGTTGCCTATAAGAGCGATACTGACCCTGATGAGCACCTGGCTCTGGTAAGGGGTGATATCGCCACTGATGAGCCGGTGTTAGTCCGTGTCCATAGTGAGTGTCTTACCGGTGATGTCTTTGGCAGCCTGCGCTGTGATTGCGGCGAGCAGATTTCTCTGGCCATGGAGAGTATTGCTGAAGAGGGGCGGGGCGTTTTTCTCTATATGAGGCAGGAGGGGCGGGGGATTGGCTTCCATAACAAAATTCTTGCCTATTACCTTCAGGATAAGGGGATGGAGACTGTTGAGGCTAATGCTGCCCTGGGGATACCCCCGGATTTGCGGGACGATGGAATCGGCGCCCAGATTCTGGCTGACCTTGGTTTACATAAGATTAAACTGCTGACCAATAACCCCAAGAAGGTGATTGGACTGGAGGGCTACGGGCTGGAGGTGGTGGAGACGCTACCCATTATCTGCTGCCCCAATCCCTATAACCGTTATTACCTGGAGACGAAGCAGAAGAAGCTGGGGCACCGTTTGGGAGTAGAGGATGCCGCTGATAGCTAAGCGGTGGCTAATTTTAAGATAAGGAGGATGTAATGGGCAAGCAATTTGAGGGAAAGTTGTTGGGGGAGGGGCTGAGGTTGGGGCTGGTTGTCTCCCGTTTTAATGAGCTTATAACTAAGAAGCTACTTGAGGGGGCGCAGGACGCCCTGCTTCGCCATGGTGTCAAGGAGAAAGATATAGATATTGCCTGGACGCCGGGCTCGTTTGAAGTCCCACTAATAGCCAAAAAGCTAGCCGAGACCAAAAAATATGATGCTATTATCTGCCTGGCAGCGGTCATTCGCGGCGGAACACCCCACTTTGAGTATATTGCCGCTGAGGTTACCAAGGGTGTTGCCAAGGTAGGTCTGGATACGGGGTTACCGGTTATCTATGGTGTCATTACCACCGATACTCTGGAGCAGGCTATTGAAAGGGCGGGGACTAAAGCCGGCAATAAGGGTTTTGATGCCGCCATGAGTGCTATTGAGATGGTTAACCTAATAAAGGGCATCAGCTAACGCTGGCTGCCTTCAGGCACTAGCCAGCCGGGGTAGTCTGGGGGCGGGGGCAGCTAGCTTTTTCAGTCAGTGACCTTATAAACAGTATCGCCTCTCCTTACCCGGTCATCAACCTTGATGCCGATCAGATCGCCAGCTTTAGCCTGCTCAACATTGGCATTTTCAATCTGCATTGAGGCAATAGTGAGCTCCATGTCAGTGGTGTGACCTTTAATATGGATTCGGTCACCCGCATTTACCGTTGCTGATAGCTCAATACCGGCGACCACGGGTCTGGCGAAAAAGTCGGTTACCTTACCGACCACCTCTTCAGGCATTTGGCTGCCTCCTTACTGTTTTGTCATTTAGTATACGCCATCTATCTTAAATAAATCAATATTGCGGGCGGTATTTTGACATACTGCCGTCAGATAAATATAATGAGTCTGGTTATAATCTTGTGGAGGCTAAAGCTTTGGCGCAGAAAAATAAACCCAGGGTAACAGAAGGAGAATCGGCACTTGATTTTGAGCGTGTTAAAGGGCGTCTGGATATGTTAGACCACCGTCTGGATAATATTGACTCAATGGTAACCGCTGTCGCGGAGCGGGTGTTAAAGCAGCCGATAACCCTTAATATAACCTGCCCCCATTGTAATAAGAATATTGAGATTTCCATCCTGGGTAGTGAGAAACCAGGGTGATAACGAAGGAGGTGAGAGATTTTAGTTTTTACCTTGGTTAGTAATTTAATAGATAGGAGGAAATAGATTGGAGATAGTTACTACAATCAATCGGGCTAAATATGATGTCTTTAAATGGCGTTATGAGCTTAGTATTCCCAAGAAATTGCTTTTTACCTTGGGCATGGCTGGCCTCATCGGACTTATGGCTCAACTCAGGTTTCCTATCCCCTTGAGCCCGGTGCCGATAACAGGACAGACCTTGGCCGTGCTCCTGGCCGGTGTTCTTCTCGGTCGGCGGTGGGGAGGAGTAAGTTTGGCTATCTATGCTGGGCTTGGTGCTATCGGTGTCCCTTGGTTTGCTGGTTTCGGCAGCGGCCTGGGCTACCTGGCTGGGCCCACTGGAGGATATATAGTTGGTTTCATCCTGGCGGCTCTCTTTCTGGGGTACTTCACCGATAGATATGTCAGGTCAAGAAGCTTTTTCAGCATGCTTGCCCTGATGCTCTTTGCCAACTTTGTCCTCATCTATATTCCTGGTCTTCTTCAGCTTGGACTGTGGTTCAACTTAGTTGCGGGAGAGCCGTTAGCCTTTACCACCCTCCTTAGTATGGGGGCGGTTCCTTTCATCGTTGGTGACATCACCAAGGCGGTGGCGGCAGCGGCAATAGCACGGGGGGTAACACCTAAATCAGCCTACAATGGAGAGGTGGATAAAGGGAAATGGGCAAACTGGCGTCTTCCCTAGCAAGTAAGCCTATTATCTCTTTGGCAGCTTGACTATAAAAGAAGTCGTCCTGTAGAATTATTGCTGTTGGGTGGGCGGTTAGCTCAGTTGGTTAGAGCGCTGCGTTGACATCGCAGAGGTCACTG
>SOJS01000067.1 GCA_004376435.1 Dehalococcoidia bacterium | reverse complement strand
CCACGGGGGCGCCAACGGCGGCATTGGGGGTAGGGACCGGGGACGGAATTTTAGGGGTGGAAACAGTTCAACTGGAGGGGAAGCGAGCTATCTCTGCTGCCGAGTTTTTGAGAGGGCAGAGGCAGTTCATCGGGGCGATATTGCCGTCAAGTTAACCCAAGACTTATGTGAAAAAGGAGGTTACATTGTCTTTACCGGAGAACCTGAGCCAGTTTACTACATTGGTAGATATTATCGCCAGGTTGCGGGCTCCAGATGGCTGTCCCTGGGACAGAAAACAAACCCATTCCTCGCTGCGGGAGAACCTGCTGGAGGAGTGCTATGAGGTACTGGAGGCGCTTGATGAAGGGGATTCAGGTAGGCTTTGCGGTGAGTTGGGTGACCTGTTGATGCAGGTTGTTTTCCATGCCCATCTGGCCGCTGAAGCCGGTGAATTTGAGCTTAAAGATGTTATCAGCAATATTAATTCAAAGCTAATTCATCGCCATCCCCATGTCTTTGGCTCACTGAAGGTGAAGGATGCTGGGGAAGTGGTACTTAATTGGGAGGCTCTAAAACGGGAGGAGAGGGAGGTTGGTGCCTCTATGCTGGCCAGTGTGCCCAGGCAGATGCCGGCGCTGGCTTACAGCCAGGAGATTCAGGATAGAGTAGCCCGGGTTGGCTTTGACTGGGAGGATGTTGATGGCGTTATTGATAAGCTGGCAGAGGAGGTTAGGGAGTTTAAGCAGGCCGAAAGTCAGGAGCAGCAGGCGGGGGAGTTTGGCGACCTGTTGTTTACCTTGGCTAATATTGCTCGTCGGCAGGGGATAGACTTGGAATCGGCACTGAGGGAAGCCAACCAGCGGTTTTACCGGCGCTTTACCTTTATGGAAGAGCTCTGCCGCCAGCGTGGGCTAAACTTTAGTGAATTATCCTTTGCCGAGCAAAACGCCCTGTGGGAGGAGGCGAAGAAAGAAGTACAATAGACTGGTCGGGGCAGGCGGATTTGAACCACCGACTAAGGTAGTCCAAGAGAGTCTTGACAGCCAGCGAGCAGGGTGTTAACATAGCTGCCATATAACTGGACGTTCGGGTGAAAGGAGGGTGACATGGCTGAGAGTGTCTATAAGATGATTGATCTGGTGGGGACTAGCACTGAGTCATGGGAGAAAGCAGCCGCGGCCGCTGTGGAGATGGCTTCAAAGACATTGCGGAACCTCCGCATTGCTGAGGTCGTCGAGCTGGATATGCAGCTTGAGGATGGGAAGATTCGCAACTACCGTGCGAGAGTGAAGATTTCCTTCAAGGTTGAGAGCGTCAGCTAAACCGGAGCCCGTGCCTCGCCACTTATCCACCTTTCTCAATTCTTTATTACCAGAGCTAATCAGTGTCGAGACGCTACTGGCTTCAGGATTAGCTAGATTCTAGCAATCTCCTTGGTGGGTTGTGGGGGGAACTTGATAGGTGTGGACTAGGCTGGTCGGGGCGGGCGGATTTGAACCGCCGGCCTCAGCGTCCCGAACGCTGCGCGCTAACCAGACTGCGCTACGCCCCGCTAGCATTATTATAGGCGGATTTAACCTATTCGGCAACACTTGTTAGTAGGGCATTTATCAAAGGAGGGTTAAAGAGAGGCGAAGCCTCTCTTACATACCTAATTTTCCCCTTATTGAGGGGAAGGGGATAAAGGGGATAAAGGGGATAGGGTTACTAAAAAGATGAAATATTGCGTTCTGATAATTGATGGTGCCGCTGGTCTGCCACTACCGGAGCGTGGCGGTAAGACCTGTCTGGAGCTAGCTCACACACCAAACCTGGATGCTCTGACTAAGGAGGGCACGCTTGGGCTTATCCGTACTGTGCCGGTGGGGATGGAACCCTCCAGCGCCTGCGCCTGTATGTCAATCCTTGGTTACGACCCTAAGGTCTACTATCAGGGTCGGGCAGCTATTGAGGCGAAGAGTATGGGCATTCCCGTCGATGAGGGAGAGGTTGTTTTCCGCTGTAATTTAGTGGCTATTCGTGATGGTAAGATGTGGAGCTACAGCTCAAGCTATATTAGCACCGATGAAGCGAAACAACTTGTTGAAGCTTTAAATGAAAGCCTGGGTAATGACCAAATCCATTTTTACCCTGGCGTCAGCTACCGACATATCTGTAAGCTCAAAGGCGTAAAGACCCTGCTGGCTATCTGCACCCCGCCCCATGATATCCCGAATAAGCCCATTGCTGAGTTTCTACCCCACGGTCCGGGGAGTGAGCGGTTACGAGAGCTTATGGCACGCTCAGAGGTTGTGCTCCGAGACCACCCGGTGAATGTAGCCCGGAGGTCCCACGGTGATATTCCAGCGACCATGATTTGGCTCTTCTGGGGTAGTGGCCCGGTGCCGGATATGCCGGCTTTCAGGCAAATTTATGGTCTTGACGTGGCGGTGACATCTGCGGTTGATATTCTTCGGGGCCTAGCTCGGATGACAGGTATGGAGGTGCTAGATATACCGGGGGTGAAAGACGGGCTAGGTAATGACTTTGCTGCCCAGGCAGTTGGAGCCCTGGCAGCACTTAGAGAACATGATTTGGTCGTCATCCATGTTGAGGCGACAGATGAGGCGGCTCACACCGGCTCAATTGATGCTAAAGTAGCGGCTATCCAGAAGGTGGATAAAGAGGTTATCAGCCGACTTCATTCTTGGCAAGAAGGTGAGCTTCGGCTGCTAGTTATGCCCGACCACCCCACGCCGATAAAGACCCAAACTCATAG
>SOJS01000058.1 GCA_004376435.1 Dehalococcoidia bacterium | reverse complement strand
AATGATTTAATTCGGGGTGAGGTGGTATTCGACAATAATACCCTTGACGATTTTATCCTGCTTAAGTCGGATGGCTACCCCACCTACCATCTAGCCAATGTAGTTGACGACCACCTGATGGAGATAAGCCATGTGCTCCGTGCTGAAGAGTGGCTATCCAGCACCCCCCGCCACCTGCTCCTATATCGGGCACTGGGCTTTGAGCCGCCACAATTTGCCCACCTGCCTATGCTCCTGGGCACTGACCGTTCCAAATTGAGCAAGCGACACGGGGCAGTGTCTATTACCGAATATCGTGAGCAGGGCTATCTACCTGAGGCTATGGTGAACTTTCTCGCCCTGCTTGGCTGGTCTTTGGATGATAGGACTGAAATTTTGTCCCGTGAGGAGCTTATACAAAGCTTTTCCCTGGAAAGAATTAGTCGGACGGCTGCCATCTTCAATCGGGATAAGCTCAACTGGATGAATGGGGTATATATCCGCAGACTAACCGCTGCCGAGTTCTTCCAAGCCGTGGAACCCTACTTAATGATGAATATACCCGCTGGGGAGGCATTAATAGCAAGTGAGGAATATGTGAGGGATATTCTGCCCCTTATCCAGGAGCGAGCCCGAACCCTGGCTGAGGTAGCTGAGCTGGCTCAGTTTTTCTTCATTGACCAGCTTGACTATGAACCCGGCCTGCTTGTAGGCGAGAATATGAGCCGTCAGTCAGCCATTCAGGCATTAAAGGCGGCACAAAACAGGCTCAGCCAGTTAGAGGAGTTTGATGCCGGGTCTCTGGAAGCTTTGCTCCGACCTCTGGCTGTGGAGCTTGGGCTAAAGACCGGCCAGCTCTTTGGCACACTGAGGGTAGCAGTTACCGGGCGGACAGCAGCACCACCCCTATTTCAGACTATGGCTGTGCTCGGTAAGGAGCGCTGCCTGAGGCGGATTGAAGCGGCGCTGGCTAGGCTGTGATTGGTGTTGCCGTGAATAGGCAAGGGGATAGGGGTTCTGCTTTATCGGGCTACCGTGTTCTTGATTTGACTGATGAGCGGGGCATGCTCTGTTCCCGTTATCTGGCTGATATGGGGGCGGAGGTTATCAGGGTAGAGAAGCCGGGAGGTTCAGCCAGAAGCCCCTTTTTCTGGGCGACGAATCTCGGTAAACTTGGCATAACCCTCAATGTGGAGGTCGAGCCGGGGCAGGAGATATTCAAGCGGCTGGTTGAGAGTGCTGATGTCTTAGTGGAGAGCCAGCCGCCGGGATACCTGGAGGCGCTGGGTCTCGGCTATCCCCAGCTTGGTCAAATCAACCCCCCACTGGTTATGGCTTCCATCACCGATTTTGGAAACAGTGGACCATATCGGGATTATAAATCGTGCGATATGGTGGCCAGTGCTCTTGGGGGTCAGATGTATGTCTGTGGCGAGCCTCAGTCGCCACCGCTTAAGCCCTTTGGCAACCAGAGTTATTATCTCGCCTCTATCTTTGCTGCCATTGGTATTCTGCTGGCACTGTGGAACCGGCATACTTCGGGCAGGGGGCAGCATATTGACATTTCCCTGCCGGAGTGTGTGGCGGCCACCCTTGACCATGTCCTGGTGCGCTATTTTTATCAAGGGGTGATAGCCAGAAGGCAGGGCAGCCTCCATTGGAATAATGCCTTCCGCATCTTTCCCTGCCGAGATGGCTACATTCTACTTTCCCTGCTTCAGCAGTGGGAAACACTGGTGGAGTGGCTTGACTCTGAGGGGATGGCTGATGATTTGACCGATGAAAAATGGCTTGACAGAGAAAATCGGCTCAAGCAGCTCGACCACATTATAGCGGTTCTGGAGCGATGGACGCGAAGCCACTCTGTAGCCGAGCTGGTGGAGCAGGGGCAGCTAATGCGCTTCCCCTGGGCTGAGGTTACCTCAATACCAGGGCTTGTTAACAGCCCCCAGTTAAAGGAGCGCAATTTCTTTATTGAGGTGGAGCATCCGGAGCCTGGCAAAAGATATAAATTCCCCGGAGCGCCCTGTAAGCTGAGCCGCTCTCCCTGGCGGGTGGGAAGCCGTGTGCCAAAGGTTGGCGAGCATAATAAACAGATATATCACGGGGAGCTGGGGCTATCCGAGGAGGAGATAGAGGCTTTAATTAAGGATGGTGTTATTTAGGCATATGAAAAGCACTATCAAGGACTGGCTCAAGGTTCTGGTATTACTGTTAGATGAAGCCGCCGCAGTAGCATTGGTTCTCTTCGTCCTCTGGGTGCTGAAAATAGAGATTCCTTTACCGATTGCTGTTGTTGCGGCGCTGTTGTTTGGTGGTTTGGCTTTTGTCATACAGAGGGCGATTATACCTACTTTCCACAAAAAGCAAGTTACCGGAGCCGAGGGATTGATAGGTCTTGAAGGCGAGGTAATACAACCCCTGACTCCGGTAGGAGTTATCCAAACTAAGGGCGAATACTGGAAGGCAAAATCGGTTGGCGAAAACATAGCGGTTGGCAAGGAGGTGGAAATCTTAAGCCTGAGTGGACTCACGCTAATGGTTAAGCTTAAAAATCGGTCATCGGGGTGAGTAGATAAGAGGATGAAATTCGGCGATGGATAAATACCCGCTCAAGAAATATCCCATAGTTGGTGCCTGTGGTCTTAATTGTGGTCTATGCCCGAGATATTATACCCAAGGGACGTCAAGATGTCCTGGCTGTTGCGGTCCGGATTTCTGGCAGAAACACCCGGGATGCGCCTTCATTACCTGCTGTGTTA
>SOJS01000101.1 GCA_004376435.1 Dehalococcoidia bacterium | reverse complement strand
TGGCTTCAAGAGGCTGCTATTGAGCCAGACCGGGAGGCAAGCCTTGCCCTTTACCGGCAGGCGGAGCAACTGCTGGTTAGCGATGCCGCCTGCCTGCCCCTGTGGTTCGGGCAGAACTACACCCTGGTCAAGCCCTATGTCAATGGGTATGAGCTCAACCCGATGGGTATAGTGATGCTAAATAATGTCTCTGTTGAACCCCATTAGTGGCGATAGGTGTCCCAGAAAAATTCGAATTAATTCACTTTATTTAATTATAAAACCCTTTTCTTTAGATCGGCTCGTATCTTGTATGCCCTTTCAGCATCTCTCAAAATGCTGGTGTCTATTTCTTGTATAAAGATTTCTTCTTTATTATGATCAAGCCTCTTTATGGCACCCTTAAATGGGACTGCAATTTGAGAATTCCCAACTAGCTCGTGAGATATTCTTCCAAATTCTGATTTTCCAGCCCCACTAGCATGAACCAGGATTATTTCATTTTCAAAGGCTCGAGAAATGCACAGAGAATTAACACTCTTAATTTCAGCATCCCTATCATATTTTAGACCAATACCGGCATCCTCCCTGCACCAGTAACTCGGACAATAAACAATACTCACACCTCTATTTGTCATTCTCCTAAAGATTTCGGGAAAGATTAAGTCCCAGCAAATAATGAGACCAGCCCTTCCATATTTCGTATTAAAAACAGCGATTTCGTTGCCTGGTGTCAAATATCTTTCTTCAGGCAACCAAAGATTTACTTTCCTATACACCCCGCTGATTTTTCCCTTTGAATCTATGTAATAAGTTGTATTAAACCAACCGTACGCATCACCCTCAACGATGGAGCCGGCCACAATATCGATCGAGAATTTCCTGGCGAGGTTCTGGAAGTGTTTCCGATAGTTTCCCTTAAAATCAACAAATTCTTTTTTCCCCCAAATTAGTCCGGTAACAAAATACTCGGGAAAAACAATGACATGAGCCTCTAAAGCAGCAGCCCTTTGAATAAATTTCTCTGCTTTCTCCAAATTCTCTCCGGGAGAAAATTGTTTAATTTCAAACTGTGTAACAGCTATTTTGGCTTTCATAAGTAGAACTTTTAATTTAAATCTTCTAAAGAATTTTTCAAATACTATTTTATGAAGGCAAAAAAGTCAAACCCTGGCTGGCGGAGGGGGTGGGATTCGAACCCACGGTCCCCTTGCAGGGACACCGCTTTTCAAGAGCGGCACCATAGGCCACTCGGACACCCCTCCCCTCTACCTAACCACCTTCTCCCCCACATAACCCTGCAATACCTCAGGCACTAAAATGGTGCCATCGGCTTGCTGGTAGTTTTCCATTATGGCGATTAACACTCTGGGTAGAGCTAGGCCAGAGCCGTTAAGGGTGTGGACAAACCGGGGCTTGGCGTCGGGGGTGGGGCGGTAGCGGATGTTGGCTCTTCGGGCTTGAAAATCACCGCAGTTGGAGCAGGAGCTTACCTCCAGCCACTCACCGCAGCCCGGGGCCCACATTTCAATATCATAGGACTTGGTTGAGGCAAAGCCTAAATCAGCGGTGCATAGTTCCTTTGTGTGATAGGGCAGTCCCAGCTTCTGGCAGACATGTTCGGCATTAGCCACCATCTTTTCCAGTTCATCATTAGACTTGTCCGGTTCGGTAAATTTATATAGCTCAACCTTGTCAAACTGGTGCCCCCGTTTTATACCCCGGGTGTCTTTTCCGGCGGACATTTTCTCCCGCCGGAAGCAGGCGGTGTAGGCAACATAATAGATGGGCAAGCTTCCCGGCATAATTATTTCATCGCGGTGCATATTAGTAAGCGGCACCTCGGCGGTGGGCACAAACCACAGGTCATCTTCTTCATCGTGGTACAGGTTATCGGCAAACTTGGGCAAATTTCCAGAGCCGACCATACACTCCCTCTTTACCATAAATGGCGGATAAATCTCCTGGTAGCCGTGCTTGGTGGTGTGTAGCTCAAGCATAAAAGAGATAATGGCTCTTTGCAGTCGGGCGCCCAGACCTTTAAGGACATAAAAGCGGCTGCCGGATAGCTTTACTCCTCGCTCAAAGTCAATGATGCCAAGGGTTTCGCCCAGCTTCCAGTGAGGGGCGGGGGTAAAGTCAAACTTCCTCGCCTCCCCCCACATCCGCACCACGGGGTTTTCACTTTCATCCTTGCCCACAGGGATGGAGGGGTGGGGGAGGTTAGGCACCTGAAGTAGAAGGTCTTGTAGTTGACTATCCAAGCTCCTGACCTCATCCTCAAGGGTCTTTATCTGAACGCGCAAATCACGCCCCACCTCTTTGTCCGCCTGCTCCCTGTCGCGAGCCGCCTCCTTGCGGGCGTGCCTCAAGTCCTCCAGTTCCAGTATCTGGCGGCGGCGCGCTGTATCCAGAGAAATAATCTCATCAAGCGGGGCATCTGTCCCGCGGTCGGCAACTGCCTGCCGCACCAATTCTATATTTTCGCGGATAAACTTGAGGTCAAGCATCGGATTTCTCCATACTATTTCTCAGGTTACTAACATAGCTACACCACGGGCAGTACGGGGATGGTGGGGGAGGCTGAGGGGACTCAAGCAAATCTAAAACCTCGGCCACAAATTTCAGGAAACCGGGCTTGTTCTTCTCTATCTCAATCCAGGTAATGTCAGCCTCATAGGAGAGCTGCTCAGGGCGCTGCTGGCTGACGGCTGAAGGATGGAAATAGAGTAACCCCATCTTGGTAACCGGAGATAGCGCCAGGGTACCGGGGGCGGCATTCTCCAGGGCATAGGCATAGGCGTGAAGCTGGCGGCTATAGAGTTGAGCATACTCCTCGTTGGGGTTGCCCGTCTTGAAATCGATAACGCCATAGGTTCCGTCCTCAAAATTGACCACAATATCAAAGCGGCCGCTGATAAAACAGGTGGCGCTATGACCCGGTAGCTGGATAGGCTTTGATTTAACACGCCTCTCGCCGTAGTCCACCGTCCCCGGCGGGATGTCAATGTGCAATTCCCTGGTATGCTTGCCGGTATAATAGTCCTTGAGGAGAGCTGCCATTTTGGTGAAGATGCCGGGCAGGGGGATTGACGGCTGGTAGATGTTGTCAACCACCTTGAAATAAAAACACCGCTTGCACCCTTGGTATAAGAATGTCAAATCTGACGGGCTTAATCTATAGTTCATCTGCTATACCTCGCCCCTCTATGGTTTCTCTCTCAGCTGGGGGAAGAGGATTACCTCACGGATTGACTGCCCCCCGGTGAACAGCATCACCAGGCGGTCAATGCCCACCCCCAGCCCACCGGTGGGCGGCATGCCGTACTCCAGCGCCGCCAGGAAATCTTCATCAGCCGTCTCTACCTCCTCATCCCCTGCCCGGCGCTCTTTTTGCTGCTGGAGGAAGCGCTGTCTCTGCTCTATCGGGTCGTTAAGCTCAGTAAAAGCATTGGCAATCTCCATGCCGCCGGCAAAAGCCTCAAAACGCTCCACCAGACGCCCATCATCGGGCTTTGCCTTGGCTAAGGGCGACATTTCCAGCGGATAGTCCAGCAGGAAGGTGGGCTGTATCAGCTTGGGCTCAACAAAGGTTGAGATAAGCTCATCTATCAGCCGACCTCGCCTCTTTTTGGGGTCAACCTCCATCTTCAGGCGCACCATCTCCGCCCGCAGGGAGTCGGTATCAGGATACTGCTCAAAGTCAATGCCGCTATATTTTTTGACCGCCTGCCGCAGACTGAGGCGTGGCCACGGTGGCTTGAAGTCTATAGTGGTGTTGCCGAACTCAACCCCATAGCCACCAGCCACCAGGCGGGCAACACTTCCTACCATCTTCTCCACCATCTTCATTACATCGTTATAGTCGGCATAGGCTTCATAGCTCTCCAGTGTGGTGAACTCAGGATTATGCTTGGTGGAGACGCCCTCATTGCGGAAGATGCGCCCCAGCTCATAGACCTTGTCAAAGCCGCCGACAATCAGCCGTTTGAGGTGAAGCTCAGTGGCAATGCGCAGATAGAAATCCTGGTCAAGGGCGTGGTGGTGGGTGACAAAGGGGCGGGCAAGAGCACCGCCGGCTGCAGGCTGGAGCACCGGCGTTTCCACCTCCAGAAATCCCCGCTTATTAAGAAAGCTGCGGATGGCGGTGATAGCCTGGCTGCGCACCCGGAAGATTTTCCTGACCTCGGCGTTGGCAATAAGGTCAAGGTAGCGCTGTCGGTAGCGCTTGTCAACATCGCTTAAGCCGTGCCACTTCTCCGGCAGGGGCTGGAGCGACTTCGCCAGCAGGGTCAGACCCTCCACCTCAATGGTAGGCTCCCGGCTCTTCGTCCGAAAAGGCCTGCCGCTGACGCCGATAATATCGCCGATATCCAAATCATCAAAAAGCTCGCCTTGCTGCTTATCAAGGCGGCCTTGAGAGAAAAGCAGCTGAATCTTACCCGAGCCATCGCGCAAATCAAGAAATGATATCTTGCCCATCAGTCGGCTGGCGGTAATGCGTCCGCCAACGCTAACTAGCGGCGTTTCTTTCCCGCCGGCCTCACACTGCTCAAGCAGGGCGATTGCCTGCTCGGTGGTGTGGCTACGGTGGTAGCGGTGGGGGTAGGGGTCAATACCCCGCTTGCGGATGCGGTCAAGCTTTTCCCGCCGCTTTTGCGCAATATGGTCTAATCGGCTGCTCATCTCTATCCTCTTTTGCTCCCAAGTTATACTACCGCTATTATACAACATTCGCCGCCTTTTGGTATCTTGGCGGCACAGGTTGCACCTAAAGGGGGGAGAGCCTATAATTGGTAGTCTGGAGAGAGCAAATTGAGCTATCCTGATAACATACTGCACCAGGTCACCAGGCCGGCTCGCTATACCGCCGGTGAATGGAACAGCATCACCAAGGACTGGGGCAAAACCCGCCTCAAGATAGCCCTTACCTACCCCGATTTATATGAAATAGGTATGTCCAATATGGCGCTGCCCATCCTCTATGAGCTGCTTAATAGCCAGCCGGATGTCCTTGCCGAGAGGGTCTTTGCCCCCTGGGTAGATATGGAGGCAGTATTGCGAGATAGGGGTATCCCGCTGGCCAGCCTGGAATCGGGACACCCCTTAAAGGAATTTGACATCATCGGCTTCTCACTGGGCTACGAGCTAACCTATACCAATGTCCTCAATATGCTTGACCTAGCTCAAATCCCGGTGCTGGCATCAGAAAGAGACGATTTCCAGCCACTGGTAATTGCCGGCGGTAGCTGCGCCCTCAACCCGGAGCCAATGGCTGACTTCATTGACCTTTTTGTCATCGGGGATGGTGAGGAGGTGGTGCTGGAACTGGCTGACCTCTTCCGAGACGGGAAGGGCAAGGCAGCCTCAAAAAAGGGGCTACTAAAGAAGGCGGCGGCTATCCCCGGCATCTATGTGCCTAGCCTCTATCAGGTGAAATACGAAACTGATGGCCTGTTTAAAAGCATCACCCCGACCGTGCCGGCGGCTAAAGCCTCTATTAAGCGACGGATAGTGCCCCAGCTGCCGCCGCCGGTTACTAAACCGGTAGTCCCCTATATCGAGGTAGTCCATGACCGTGGGGCGGTTGAAATCCAGCGGGGGTGCAGCCGCGGCTGCCGCTTCTGTCAGGCAGGGGTTATCTACCGGCCGGTGCGGGAACGCCCCCAGCCGGAGATAATAGAGGCAGTCGGGGAGATTATCGCCAACTGCGGCTATAATGAGGTATCTCTGGTCTCACTGTGCACCAGCGACTACCCCAACATTGACGAGCTGGTCACCAGTCTCTGCCAGCGCTATCAGGACTATAATCTGTCCCTGTCCCTGCCCAGCCTGCGTATTGACCGCTTCTCACTAAGATTGATTGACTCCCTCCCCTCCCGCCGCAAGACAGGGCTTACCTTCGCCCCCGAGGTCGGCAGCGAAAGACTGCGGCGAGCCATCAATAAATATATCTCCGAAGACGAAATCCTGCAGACAGCTGCCGCCGCCTTCGCCAAGGGCTGGACAGGGCTTAAGCTTTATTTTATGCTTGATTTGCCCGGCGAAACCACTGATGATATAGAGGAAATCATCCAGCTAGTGGCTAAAATCCGCTCTTCAGGGAGCAAGAGCAGGAAGCCCCACATAAGAGTTAGCCTGTCCACCTTTGTCCCCAAGCCCCACACCCCCTTCCAGTGGGTAGCCCAGTCCAGCCAGACAGAGTTAGACGCCAAGCATGAAATCCTGAAAAAAGGACTGCGCCCAACGGGGAGCCGCCTATCCTGGCCCGACCCCAAAACCAGCCTGCTTGAGGCAGCACTGTCGCGGGGGGATAGACGACTTGGTCAGGTTATCTACCATGCCTGGCAGCTAGGCTCAACCTTTGATGCCTGGGACGAGCGCTTTAATTTTGAAAACTGGCTTCGTGCCTTCAGTGAAAGCGGGCTTGACCCTGGCTTCTACGCCCAGCGGCAGCGCCCCTTGGATGAGCTACTGCCCTGGGCTCATATTGATGTCGGGGTAACCGCCGCTTTCCTGAAGCGGGAATATCAGCGTGCCCAAGACGGTAAGGAAACAGCTGACTGCCGCAGTAAAGCCTGTAATGCCTGCGGACTGGAAAAATACCAGCCGAGTTGCCGGCAGAAATACCAGCAAGCCACCTAAGACCGCCGTCCTGCCTTCTTCTTTGCTTTCTTTCCTTTAGCTTCCTTTTCCATATCCATGCAGGCAATAGCCACTATCCTGTCGCCGGGGGCCGGTCTCATCACCCGCACCCCCTGGGTGCTCCTGCCCTGAACAGTAATCCCCTTTGTGGGGTCTTTCTCCCGCACCGGGGTGCGGGTGACAATACCATCAGCCGAGATAATCATTAGCTGCTGGGATGGGAAAACCACCCTGGCGTCAGCGACATTATCACTTTTCTCGGTGAGCTTAAAAGTCCTGACGCCGCTGCCGGCACGGTGCTGCCGTGGGTAGCGGCTGACCGGGGTGAGCTTACCAAAGCCGCCGCTGGTAACGGTCAGGACAAAGGCATCCGGATGGGCAATATCCATAGCCACCACCCGTTCACCGCCGGCCAGGCGAATAGCCCGCACCCCGCCGCTGGTTCTTGAGGTGGCTCTTAAACTGGGTACGGTAAACCTGATTGACTGCCCCTGGGCAGTTACCAATATGACATCATCCTCATCATTAGCCAGACAGGCCCCCACCAGCTCATCCCTCTCCTCCAAATCCATGGCGATAAGCCCGCTGCTGCGCACAGCAGCAAATTTAGCCACCGCCGTCTTCTTTATCTCCCCGCCAGCAGTAGCCATAAGCAGGTAGGCACCAGGGGTAAAACTCTTTATGGCAACCATCGCCGTCACCCTCTCACCATCAGCCACCGGGAAAAGATTTATCACCGCCATTCCCTTAGCCGTGCGGGTAGTATCAGCCGGCGTTTCATGGCACTTAAGGGAAAAGACCTTGCCCCGGTTGGTGAAGAAGAGCAGGTTATCATGGGTATCAGCCACCGTCAGCAGTCTGACGGCATCTTCCTCCCTGGTCACCATGCCGATAATACCCTTGCCGCCGCGATGCTGCGGCTTGTAGCTGTGGGAAGGTGTTCTCTTGACAAAGCCGCGGTTGCTTAAGGTTACCACCACCCTTTGGTGAAGAATAAGGTCTTCCTCACTAAACTCCATCATCCCCTGCTCCACCAGCTCAGTGCGCCGCCGGTCGCCATACTTAGACTTTAGCTCAGCCGCTTCTTCCCTTACCAAGAGAAGAATTCTCCTCGGGTTAGCCAGCAGGTCTTCAAAATAGGCAATCCTCTTTACTACCACGGCATACTCATCAAGTATCTTGCGCCGCTCTAAATTAGCCAGCCGACGAAGCTGCATATCCAGAATTGCCTGCGCCTGGTTCTGGGTTAGACCAAAACCAGCCATCAGGTTACGCCGGGCCGCCTCCGCCGTCTCCGACTTGCGGATAGTGCTAATCACCTTGTCAATATGGTCTAAGGCAATCTTGAGCCCTTCCAGGACATGGGCTCTTGCCTTAGCCACCTTTAGCTCAAAGCGAGAGCGGCGGGTGATAACGGTATGGCGGAAATCAATGTAATACTGGAGCGCCTCCTTGAGGCTGATTACCCGGGGCTGGCCATCAACCAGAGCCAGCATATTGGCAAAGAAGGCTGACTGCATGGCAGTATGCTTATACAGGTTGTTTAAGACCGGCTGCGGCTGAGACTCCCGCTTCAGCTCAACAACAATACGCATCCCCTGGCGGTCTGACTCGTCGCGTAACCCGCTGATGCCGGAAAGTTTCTTATTCTTGACCAGCTCGGCTATCTTCTCCACCAGGGACGCCTTATTTGTCTGGTAGGGGAGCTCGGTAACCACTATCTGACGGCGCTCCGCCCCCGGAATATCCTCAAAGTGAACTCTAGCCCGAACTAATATCCGACCGCGCCCGGTGGCATAGGCATTCTTAACCCCATCCTGTCCTAAGATGATGCCGCCGGTGGGGAAATCGGGACCCTTAACAAACTGGGTAAGCTCCTCAACCGTAGTCTTGGGATTGTCAATGAGATAAGAGATGGCATCACACACCTCCCCCAGATTATGAGGCGGGATATTGGTTGCCATGCCCACGGCAATGCCGGAGCTGCCATTAACCAGCAAATTGGGTAACTGCGTCGGCAGCACCCGAGGCTCACTGAGGCTGGCATCAAAGTTGGGGGCAAAATTGACAGTATTCTTATCAATGTCAAGTAACATCTGCTCGGCAAGCGCAGTCAGGCGTGCCTCGGTATAGCGCATCGCCGCCGGCGGGTCGTCATCAACACTGCCAAAATTGCCCTGCCCATCAACCAGGGTATAGCGCATAGAGAAGCCCTGTGCCAGGCGCACCATCGCCTCATAGACAGAGGTATCGCCATGGGGGTGGTACTTACCCAGCACCTCGCCAACAATGCGAGCACTCTTTTTATAGGCGCTGGCATGATTTAGCCCCATGTCATGCATGGCGTAAAGAATGCGCCGCTGTACCGGCTTCAAGCCATCGCGCACATCCGGTAAGGCTCGGGAAACAATGACGCTCATGGCATAGTCAAGATAAGAGCTTCTCATCTCATCTTCTATCTTTATCGGTTTCGTGGCGCCTAAAGTCATATTCATCGCCTCCTATTCTTCAATCTCAGGGGTTTCCTCAGGGGGTAATACTTCTGTCCCCTCATCACTTATTATGGTATAGCCCGGCTCCTCCACCAATACCTCCTCCTGCTCCAGCTCACGCCTGATTATTCTATCGCTAACATAAGGCGGCGGGCTCTCCTCGCCTTTGAGGGGGAAGGAAGGTTGCCCTGCCTGAGAGGAATGCTGGTAAACCTCCCTGATAATGACCGTTATCTTGTCCTCGGCGGCGGCAACGATAGCCGCTGAGTATTTATTGCCCCCCTTCATTAATCGGATAAGCCGCTGCCCATGTTTGGGCTCTACCTGCCCCAGATACTGCCGACGGCTACTCTCCACGATTAAATGAGAGTTGCCTATTTTTAGCTCCACCTCATCACCAGCCACCACCCTGGCCAGAACTTCTGCTGGCGCCAGATGGTAAAGGTTAACCACCCCCGCCTTACCCATCTCCTCAATAAAATGCTGTAGCTTAACTTTACGGGAACCACCCTGGGCACTAATCGGGCGCTTACCCAGCAAAGACAGGCGCCGCAAATTCTTCTGGGCAATGGCATTATAGGGGTCAAGCTCCAGAGTATGGTCGTAGGTTTCCTTGGCGAGGGAATACTCCCCCAGCTCCATATAGGCTCTCCCCAGACGATTGTAGGCATCAACATCATTGGGGAAGCTCTCCAGTATCCCCTTGTTAATGGCGACTGCCTCTTTCCACCGATTCTGCATCGCCAGGGCTATCGCCTGCTTGGTGCGTAACCGCCTTAATCTTCCCTGCCCCTCTTCCTGATACGACACCCCGTAACCCCCTCATCAACCATAATCATACTATTTTACTCCAGACAGGGC
>SOJS01000100.1 GCA_004376435.1 Dehalococcoidia bacterium | reverse complement strand
CATATTATCTACCTCACCCCCTGTATCCCCCTCTCCTTATCAAGGAGAGGGGGAAGAGTGGTTTTTGGAGAGGGACGGAGTCCCTCTCCCACTCCCTTTTTATTCACCCCTCCTCAAGACAGACCGGTTTTGAAAGGGCTTCGCCCCTTCAAACTACTCCCGTAAAAGCTAAACTACCACTTCATTAAATCAATTTTGGTAGCATCTATTGTTTGGCGGTGGCGGTAAATGGTCAGTATTATCGCCAGACCAACCGCTGCCTCAGCGGCAGCCACCACGATAATGAAAATGGCAAAGACCTGTCCTGTCAGCAGTAGGGGCACGATATAGCGCGAGAAGGCGACCATGGCAATGTTGACCCCGTTGAGCATCAGCTCAATGGACATCAGAATGACTATGGCGCTGCGCTTTGCCAGCGCTCCATACAGCCCGATGGAGAAAAGAACGGCTGACAGTATCAGGTAATGCTCTAAACCAATAGCCACCTTTTTACTTCTCCCTGACCAAAACGATAGCTCCTAAAATAGCCGCCAGCAAAAGGACGGCGGCAATCTCGACCGCTAGTATAAAGCCACCTTCACCGAAAAGCCTGTTGGCGAGGGCGGCTGTCGTCGGCTCAAGAGGTGGCAGGGCTGACACCGACCACAGGCTGTTAAGGATGGCAAAGCTAACCACCCCCAGAAACAGTACTGCCACCAGAAAGGCTGGAATGCGCAGCCTGTTGGAGAGGCTACCCCGCTCCACCTCTCTGGTGAGCATAATAGCCAGAATAATCAGTACGGCGATGGCGCCGACATAGACCAGAACCTGCACCCCCGCCAGAAAGTCGGCACTTAAGGTGGCATAAATTCCAGCCACCGCCAGAAAGCACAGGACCAGACACAGGGATGCCCGAAAGATATTGCGCAGCAGGACCACGCCCAAAGCGCCTAGTATGCCGACGACGGCTAATATCCAGAAGGCAACAACAAGTCCCATTATTTCTCCTCGGTAATCCTCTCTATAAGCAGGGTCTGCCGCGGTAGTTCATCGGCAATCTTGGGGTACATGTAGCCACTGCGCTGCCTCTGTGGTGATGGCAGCAGCTGTTCGTTAGCTTGCACTACCTCGCCACGGCGATATTTCGCCCGCTCATAGGCATAACCCATATAAAGTGCCTCAAAGGGGCAGGCTTCAACACATAAGCCACAGGAGATGCAGTAGCCAGTGTCTACCTCAATCTGCTCAACTTCATATTTATTTTCTTCCATACTGGTTGAGGTCACAATCTGAATCGCCCCTTGGGGACAGCTCTTAGCACAGGTGGCGCAGCCAGTGCATTTTACCTTGTCCCAGATAAGCTCGTTACCCCGCGTCCGACGCGAGATATTCAGCCTCTGCTCAGGATACTGCACCGTTACCGGGTGGCGAAACAGGTGCCTTATGGTTACCCTCAAGCCTTTGGCGATGCCAATTCCATACCGTTCAAACTTCAACTCTACCCCATCCTAACTTAAATAATTTAGACCACAGCAGTATCAGTAACGCCATTATTGCCAGATTAATTGGCACCAATATCCAGGGTAGGGCGTCGGGCCAGACCAATATCTGTATGGCGGTAACAATCAGGTTAATCAGCGCCAGCGGGAAGAGAAACTTCCAGGCCAGTGCCATTAGCTGGTCAATCCTTACTCTGGGCAGGGTTGTCCGCGTCCAGACCATGATAAAGAAGACGAAAATCACCTTGAGCACAAACCACAGCCATGGCGGCAGCAGCGGTCCCCGCCAGCCACCGAGGAATAATGTGGCGATTATCGCCGAGATGGCTACGGCTTCAGCGTATTCCATCAGATAGAACATGGCAAATTTCATCCCTGAGTATTCGGTGTGAAAGCCGGCGGTAAGCTCTGAGTCAGCCTCCATGAGGTCAAAGGGGCTGCGGTTTATTTCGGCACAGCCGCCGATAAAAAAGAGGAGAAAGCCCAGCGGCTGGAGCAGAATAAAAGGTATGTCCTGGGCTAAAACAATCTGGTTCAATGACATTGAGCCGGCTACCAGCACCACACCGGCGATAGCCAGCACCACTGGAATCTCGTAGCTGACCACTGAGGCGATACCACGCATGGCGCCGAGCATTGAGTACTTATTGCTGGAGCCCCAGCCAGCCATAAATATGCCGATGGCTGAAATTGAGGCTATGGCCACCACATAGAGGATGCCGATGTCTAAATCAGCCAGCATGGCGCCGTCGCCAAAGGGCACCACGGCAAAAATCATCAGCGCCGGCGCAAAGGCAACCACTGGTGCCAGCCAGTGGACTATCCTGTCTGCCTTAGCCGGGATAATGTCCTCCTTGAGCAATATCTTGAGGGCATCAGCCACTGGCTGCAGGAGGCCAAAGGGACCAGCCTGGTTGGGACCGAGGCGCGCCTGCATCCGCCCCATACCCCGCCGCTCAATCCAGATAAAGCCCATCACCAAAGTCAGGGCAAAGACGATGATGATAACGGTAAATAGTAGCCAGTGCCACCAGAACCCGCCTGGCCAGTCAGGGGGCAGGGTTGATGAGTAAGCTATTGAATTGAGGCTAGAATTTAATATCATCGCTATCTATCAATCTCGCCCATGACAATATCAATACTGCCAAAGATAATGATAAGGTCAGCCACCTTCCAGCCAATAGCCATATCACGCAGCGCTGTCAGGTTGAGCAGGCTGGGTGCTCGGATATGGCAGCGGTAGGGGGCAATAGAATTGTCTGATACCAGATGGAAGCCGAGCTCGCCCTTGGGTGCCTCAATATGGGCGTAGGCTTCCCCCGCTGGTGGGCGAACCAGATGGGGCACCTCGCTTTTTACCTCTCCGGCTGGTAGCTGCCTTCTGGCTTGGTTGATAATGCGCAGGCTCTGGCGCATCTCCTCCACCCTTACCCGGTAGCGGTCATAGCAGTCACCAACTTCACCGGTGGGAATATCAAAGTCAAAGCGGTCATAGATGGAGTAGGGGTCTTTCTTGCGAATATCCCATTTAACCCCGCTTGCCCTGAGCACGGGACCGCTAGCCGAGATATTGATGGCTACCTCCTTGGGCAGGATGCCCACGCCCTTGGCGCGCGCCAGCAGTATCTCGTTTTCTTTAAGCAGGCGCTCATATTCTTCAATAAAGCGAGGCATCTGGGCAAGTAACTTATCCAGAGCCGGCAGGAATTCATCGGGGACATCCTGGTTAAAGCCGCCGATTCTCATATAGTTATAGAGCAGCCGCTGACCACTGACCATCTCAAAGAGGTCAACAATCTTCTCCCTCTCCCGGAACATATATAGGAAGGGGGTAAAGAAGGCACCGCAGTCATTTAAGAAAGCGCCGACAGCAATCAGGTGGCTGGCAATGCGCTGGAGCTCGGCTAAGATGACCCGCAGGTATTCAGCCCGCTCAGGAACAGAAATCCCAGCCAGCTTTTCCACGGCTAAACAGTAAGCCAGATTGTTGCTCATTGAGGCTACGTAATCCAGCCGGTCGGTGAGCGGGATGACGCCGGTATAGGTCCTCTCCTCAGCCAGCTTCTCAATGCCACGGTGCAGATAGCCAAAAACCGGCTCTACATCAACAACAACCTCTCCATCAAGGGTTGTTCTCATGCGAAACACACCGTGGGTGCTCGGATGTACCGGACCTATATTGAGAATAAAGGGTTCTGTTTTAAGTACCATAATCCTTGCGTAACGGGTGTCCCTCAAATCCTTCCCAGAGGACAATACGCTTCATATTGGGGTGCCCGTCAAAGCTTATTCCCATCAGGTCATAAATCTCCCGCTCCTGAAAATCGGCCCCCCGCCACAAGCCCACCACTGAAGGCAGGCTGAGGTTATCCCGGCCATAACAGTGCGTCTTTACCATCAGGCTGTGGTTATGCTTAATTGATGTCAGCTGGTAGACCACCTCAAAGCGGTCATAGTAGTCAATAGCGGTAATGGCGGTCAGATAGTCAAAATCAAGATCCGGCGTAGTCTTGAGGAAAGTGGCGACATCAAGCAGGAACTCACTCTTAACTACTAGGCTATCAGGACTGGACTTAACAACACTGCCTGGAAACCGCTCTTCTATTTTGGTGGCTATTTCCTTACCGGAGAGAGCTACTGTCATTTTCTTTATTTGGCTTCTGTGCCGAGACTCCTTCTGGCTATCTTGGAATGTAGCATCCTTATCCCGTAAATTAAGGCTTCGGGGCGGGGTGGGCAGCCCGGCACGTAAACATCAATCGGAATGATACGGTTATACCCTGGAACCACGCTATAGGACGAGGTGAAAATGCCGCCACTGATGGCACAAGCCCCCATGGCAATTACCCATTTTGGCTCCGCCATCTGGTCATAGATACGCCTTACCTGAGGCGCCATCTTCCAGGTCAGCGTGCCGGCGGTAATCATCAAATCAGCCTGGCGCGGCGAGGCACGGAGGATTTCCATGCCGAAGCGGGAGAGGTCAAAGCGGGAGGCGTTGGCGGCAATAAGCTCAAAGGCACAGCAGGCGGGGAAGCATATTGCCGGCCACAGTGAAGACCGCCGTGCCCAATTCAGAGCGGCATCAACTGTGATGAGCAGGATATTACGCTCAAGTTTCTCATCCAGCCACTCATCCGGGTCAGGAAAAGGCTGCTGGCTGTGTGCCTTCAGTGCCTCTATCTGGTTACCTTCAACTCGGTCAAGGTCGGCATCAGAATAGATATGTTCCCTGGCTACTTCCATTCCAGAACACCCTTTCTCCAGGCGTAGACATAGCCGACGGTAATAATGAAGATAAGAATAAGTACTGCTATAAAAGCTGAACCACCCAGCTCTCTTAAGCCAACTGCCCAGGGATAGAGGAAAACAACCAGGATATCAAGGGCAATAAACATCAGGGCGTAAAAATAATAGCGGAAATTAAACTGAACCCATGAGCGGCCGGTGGTCTCCATGCCGCATTCAAAGGTAGAACTCTTGATAGGGTCGGGCTTTTGGGGGATAATTTTAAGAAATCTAAGGGTGATGGGGAGGAGGAGGGTGGTAACAGCAAAAATAACGGCGACTATGAGAAATAGCCCGATATAACCAAAGTTTGCCAGCAATTATTATCCCCCTATTTCATAGTGCCGCCGATAGTATATCATACCTTATTTTCTTAAGGCAAGGGGTCAGTTAAAGCTTTTTCAGAAGTGGCATAGCTGTAACCAGCTGTGATATAATAGCTGGGTTCCTGGGACGGTTGTGGAGGATAGTAAAAACTGGGGAAAGGAGAGCCATGGCTTACTCAGCAAAGGACTACAACCATCTCATCGGCACACCTGGTTTTAGTGACACCCTGCTCAATAACCACTTTACCCTCTATCAGGGCTATGTGGCTAACACCAACAAGATTCTTGAGCTACTGGTGGGCAAGGCTAAAGATGGTACCAACCCTGAATATGCCGAGCTCAAGCGTCGGCTCGGCTTTGAGTTCAACGGCATGCGTCTCCATGAATACTACTTTGAGAATCTGGGGGGCAAAACGCCTCTGGACAAAGCCGGGACACTGACTAGGAAGTTAGCTGATAGCTATGGCAGTTATGATGCCTGGCAGCAGGATTTCAAGGCTACCGGGGCAATGCGTGGCATCGGCTGGGTTATTCTCTACCAGGATAATGTAAGCGGCCGGCTCCTTAACCAGTGGATTAACGAGCATGAGGTCGGTCATCTGGCTGGCTGTAAGCCAATTCTGGTGATGGATGTCTTTGAGCATGCCTTCATGACCGACTATGGCTTAAAGCGGGCGGGCTATATTGAAGCCTTTTTCAAGAATATTAACTGGCCGGTGGTTAGTAGTCGGCTGGGCTAGGCGACCGTGGTGGTATTTAGACCTGATACTTAAGAAAGGTAGGATAAAGTGAAAGACCTGAAATGGGATAAGGATAGGCTATATCAGCTGGTGCGAGGGAAGCTGGGTGATTATTCCTTTGTGGTAATATCCAACCGGGAACCTTATATTCATACTATGTCTGGTGGTAAGATAGTCTGGAACCGACCGGTTAGCGGGCTTACCGAGGCGCTAGACCCGGTAATGCGCGCTGCCCAGGGTACCTGGGTAGCCACTGGAATGGGTGATGCTGACAAGAAGGTTGTTGACGACCATAATCGGGTGGCGGTGCCGCCCGATAAGCCAGAATACAGCCTGCGCCGTGTCTGGCTGACTGAAGAAGAGATTAAGGGCTTCTACCTTGGCTTCGCCAATGAGGCGCTCTGGCCGCTGTGCCATGTTACCTTTTTTACCCCGCCTATCTTCAGGGAGACTGACTGGAACACCTATAAGAAGGTGAACCAGA
Source organism: Dehalococcoidia bacterium (assembly GCA_004376435.1). Lineage (GTDB taxonomy): Bacteria > Chloroflexota > Dehalococcoidia > Dehalococcoidales > JAUVZE01 > SOJS01. The sequence continues at coordinate 3,676 of SOJS01000100.1, read as the reverse complement.
TTTTTGCCGAGGCGGTTTCCCAGGAGGTGGCTGGCGGTAAGGCAATGGTGCTGGTGCAGGACTACCACTTTGCCCTGCTTTCCCGCCTGATTAAAGAGCAAAATCCAAAAATAACGGTCGGTCAGTTCTGGCACATCCCCTGGCCAACCCATGAGATATTCCGCACCTGTCCCTGGCAGGAGGAGATATTAGATGGCTTGCTGGGCAATGACCTGCTTGGCTTTCATACCCAGTCCTACTGTGATAATCTGCTGGAGACGGCGGAGCACAGTCTGGGAGCTAAAATAGACCGCGAGCAGTCGGCTGTAGTCCATCGGGGCAAGACCACATTAGTGCAGCCCTTTCCCATCAGTGTTGACTTTGATTGGCTTTCCCGGGAGGCGGATAATGAGGCAGTGGTGCGGGAGATGGAAAAAATGAGCCGCCAGTTCAATCTGAAGGGGAAATATGTCGGCGTGGGCATGGATAGAATGGACTACACCAAAGGGATACCGCAGAGGCTTCAGGCGCTGGAGAAGTTCCTGGAACGCTTCCCTGATTACCGGGGCAAGGTTGTCTTCATCCAGGCGGGCATGCCCAGCCGAACTCAGATTGAGAGCTATAAGGACATTGGCCAGGAGATTGAAGACCTGATGAAGGGCATAAATGATAGATATGGCACTGACTCCTGGCAGCCAGTAATCCCGATGACAAAACAGCTGACCCCCTCCGCCCTGGCCGCTCTGCGCCGACTGGCAAACTTCTGCGTTGTCAGTTCACTACATGATGGCATGAATCTGGTGGCTAAAGAGTTTGTCGCCTCCCGGATTGATGGGGACGGCGTCTTAATCTTAAGCCAGTTTACCGGTGCCGCCGCTGAAATGGGGGAGGCTATCTTGATTAACCCCTTTGCTATTGATGAATTTGCCCGCAAGATAAAGGAGGCGATAGAGATGCCCGAGCCAGAAAGGCGGCGGCGGATGAAGGCGATGCAGAAGACAGTGGCCAGTAATAACATCTACCGCTGGGGTGGCTCTATGGTCTCTAAACTCATCTCAATGGCGGGGGTCTAGTGGAGCACCTTTTTAAGTCATGGCAGCTTTTTTCCTCTGATATTAAAGCGGCTGCCTATGTTCTTCTTCTCTCGGACTATGATGGTACCTTAACCCCGATTGTCGGCCGTCCGGACGAGGCATTTTTATCAGCCGAGACCAGAGACAAACTCCGTGCCCTGGCGAAAAAACCAGCCTTCAAGGTGGGCATTATCAGTGGCCGCCCGCTGGGTGAGGTCAAGGCTATGGTGGGGGTAGAAGGTATCTACTATGCCGGCAACCATGGACTTGAACTGGAGGGTCCCGGGCTGAAGTTTATCAATCCGGCGGCTAAAGCAGCTCAGGTAGAAATAGCTAGCCTTGCCCGCCAGTTCTCCGCCAAACTGGGCAGTATTGAAGGGGTCATCGTTGAGGACAAGGGCTTAAGCCTGAGTGTTCACTACCGCCTGGTTAAAAGAGATGAGGTTGATTTAGTCGCCGAAATTTTTCACCGCATTGCCTCACCCCCTCTGCAGGAGGGGAAAATCAGGGTTACCTCGGGGAAGAAGGTCTGGGAGGTCAGGCCGCCGATAGACTGGCACAAAGGGAAAGCGGTGGAGAAAATTAGCAAGGAAATAAAAGCCATCCTTAAGTGTGAGCAACTGCCAGTTATCTATCTGGGTGATGACACCACCGATGAGGATGCCTTTAAGATTCTTCACCGCCCGCAGGGCTGGAGTATTTTTGTTGGTCAGGATAATCCATCATCAAACGCTGATTACTTCCTCAGTTCCACATCAGAAGTGATGGACTTCCTGTCGCGGCTGCTTGAGCTGAAGTAGTTTCTGGTTTTGGCAGGCTGGGCTTATTGCTTGCCGGCAGAGGTATTATATTCCCTCATCAGGCTTGCCGTCTGCTCGGGCAGTGCCGTATTGATATAGATACCCGAGCCCATTTCAAAGCCGGCAATGGTGGTCAATCTGGGTACTATCCTGATATGCCAGTGGTAATAGGGGTCCTCTTCATCGGCGGTGGTGGAGGTATCAACCATAAGATTGTAGGCTGGATCATCAAGCCTGTGGTATAAGCAAAAGAGGATGTCCTTGAGCACCCTGGCCAGTTCGGCAAAGTGCGCCGTCGGAGAGAGGTCAAAGGAGGCGCAATGCCTTTTGGGGATAATCCAGGTCTCATAGGGCGTGCGTGAGGCGTAGGGGTGGAAGGCGACAAACTGGTTAGTTTCGGTAATAACTCTCTCCCCCTTCTCTAGCTCCTTATTAAGCAAATCGCAGTAAAGGCACTTGCCCATATCGGCGTAGTAGTCATGGGCGACATCAAATTTTTGGTGGTAGTAAGTAGCGATGACGGGTGTTGCCACCAATTGTGAATGCGGGTGGACTAGGGATGTTCCTGACGCCCAGCCGTGATTTTTAAAAATAGTAATGAAATTGAACTGCCGATTTTTCTTTAGTGCGTTGTACCTTTTCTGGTAGACTATCAGCACCTTTTCTATCTGCTGATATGTCATCAATGCCATCGTGGTATTATGAGACGGGGTTTCTATAATTACCTCATGTGCCCCGAAGCCGTTCATTTTACGGAAGAAGTGGTCCTCAGCCTTCCTCTCCGCGCCTCCTTCAAGTGCCAGCGCGGCAAACCGATTAGGCACTACCCTTATCTCCCAGGCTGAAGGCTTTTCCGGTGGGGAGAGGCGGAAGACTTCATCAGGTGTTTGGCTTTCGTTGCCGGGGCAAAAAGGGCAGGACTCATCCCAGCTGGGCAGCTCATCAGCCGGCTTTTTTTTCGTTTTTTGCTGGGGGCGCTTGGCTCTCTCGGGAGCTATTATCACCCAGGCTCTGGTTGTCGGGTCTTGCCTTATTTCTGACATGTTGTCTTTTACTCTTTAACTTACCTTGGGCTGGCTTATATCGGCAAGGCGGCTATTCCTTTTGGGCATGCCGCCGCCGCTTTGGCTCAATGGTTTCGCCACTGGGGATTTCAGGGCTGGAAAAATCATCCTTGGTAACACCGCAGTGAATTACACAATTACGCCCTATTTTAGTTCCGGCCGGGATTTGAGCCTTCTTGCCGACAATAGTAATGCCGCTGGTTAGCGCTTTAGGCTGCAGGCGGTTAGGGCGGAAGTCATCGCTAAAGCCGATGCGACAGTCAGTTTCGACTACTACCTCTTTATCTATGATAGAGCGGTCAACGACACTATTGGAGCTGATGATGCTATGTGACATAATAATTGAGTCCTTAACCACCGCCCCTTCAATCACCGTGACTCCTGGTGAGAGGACGGAATGCTCCACACGACCCTCAATGATGCACCCATTAGATATCATGCTGTTGATAACATTAGCCTTCTCGGTGATGATAGCTGGTGGTCCCTCCTCTTCTTGGGTGCGCACCGGCCAGTTAACATCAAAGAGGAGGGGCGGTGACCACTCAAGTAACTCCATATTAACCTCCCAGTAGGCTTGCACGGTGCCAACATCCCGCCAGTAGCCATCAAACTTGTAGGCGGAGACCTTGTTCTTGATAGCCATCTTGGGAATTACATTGCGGCCAAAGTCATGTCTTGAGCCGGAAGTGTGAGCGTCTTCCTCCAGCAATTTTTGGAGGACATCCTTCTTGAAAAGGTAAACACCCATTGAGGCAAGGTC
>SOJS01000063.1 GCA_004376435.1 Dehalococcoidia bacterium | reverse complement strand
GCTACGGTGCCTCTGATGCCCAGAAGATTATCGTGCCGTTCTGCTTGCCGGTTAACGTGTAGGTCTCAGGAACAGTAAGGGTAGCATCACAATCGGCGGTGCCATCCCTCAAGACAGTGGTATTGAAGACATCCCACTTCACGCCATCCAGTTCAAGCCCTTCCACGTAGAGGTTTTGTGTCGTATCTGTTACTGATGCTGTAATCAGCAAATTCCAGGCACCTTCGTTGGTCAGGGTAATGGTGACTGGGTCGCTGGTGTCGCCGGGACCAAGCTCGCCGAAGTTTATACTACTGGGGCTGATGGAGAAGCTTATCGCCGGTAGGATATCAGCTGCCATGCTGACGCCTTCACTATCCCCGGGCTGGGCACTGCCCTCACCGACAACAATGGTAACCCGGTTGCTGCGAATGTGTCCCTCCTTCTCCGCATAGACTTCAACCGTCATGTCTCTGTTGATGGTAATAGCTACCGTGCCATCCTGACCTGTGGTATAATCCTGGTCGGCGTGGACGGTAGCATTATCCGTCGGTAACCAGGTACCGGTATCATCATCATACTCGGTCACGGTCACGGTGAAGGTATCATCCGCGTCGGGTTCTGTATTATCAGCTTCTACCTTCAACGGTGACTGTCCCCACTCGGAATAGGCAAAGAGAACTTCCTGGTGTGGTGGGTTGGGTGGTGTCGTCTGGTCAAGAATGAAGTCGGTGGCACCAACCATCGGGCTGCTGTAGTTAACCCGGAACATCCACCCCGCCATGCCTGCCGGCTCTTCTCCGTTTATTGAGTAGATATACAAGCCATAGGCAGTATCCTGAACGACATAGGGAAAGCCTCCCAGCTGTGAAGCCTCATCAAGAGCTCCCAGCGCTGTCGGCTGGCCAAGGTAGTGCTGCTTACCCTGGTCATCAATGATGGTGGAATCGTTTACAGTGACCGTGCCGCTCCAGACGGTGCTGCTTTGCCCTTCAATCCGGACGTCAACGGCTACCCCTTGCTGAGCTTGCAGTATGGCTACCGGATAGGGAACACCAAGCAGTGCCGTGATAGCATATGAGGTCATAAGCTCTTTGTTGGAAGGTGTCGCCGGGGTCCAGTTAAAGGAGCCATCCTGGTTCTGAAAGCTCAGAAGGTCATCAAGCGGGTCATTACCGAGCCCGCTCTGCCAGCCGGTGCTGGTGGGGTTTCCCCCAGATGCTACTATGCTGTCAATCCCCCAGGAGTCAGTAGCTGAGTTGGTCGAGCCCCAGGACTCAAAGCCACCATTGTCCATCTGGGTGGACTTGATGTAGGCAAGGGCATCGGTTATCGGCGCTGAGCCTGCCGATTGACCGGTAGCAATGAGCGCCATAATAGCGGCCGCAGTATCATCCGCATCGCTGGCTTGACCAACACCCCAGCTCCAACCGCCATCGCCATTCTGGTTAGTGAGAATGAAGGATACGCTATCCTGGATGATGGTGGAAGCAGGGTCTTCCCCGGCAGAGATTAGCGCTATGACACCCCAGAAGTCGTCGTTGAGCAGCGAGATATTGCCGATCTGGGAGCCATCATAGGTAGCCTGAAGCTGAGAGAGGAAATTCACGCCGCCAAAATTTGTTGGCTCTTCGTCAACGGCAGCGATGGCTAGTATCATCCTCGAATAGTCGTTTGTCGATGATGCACTACCGGCATTGGTTGTAAGGTAGTCAACTATTGTGGGATTAGAGCCGACCTGCCAGCTATGCGGGTCTTCCCCGGCAGCGGCTATTGCCATCACTGCCCAGGCAGAAGTGGCAAAGTCGCTAATGCTGCCGTCAGCCCCCTGCTGCCCGCGCAGGTAGTTCAGGGCACCGGCCACTTCAGAGTCACTGGTAGTGGAGGGGTAGGGTCCTCCCGCCATAGCCGGCGTCGTAAGCAAACAGGGCAAAAGTAAAGTGAAAATCAGGAGTATGCTGAAGAGCTTAGACTTAATTATTCTCTTAGTCAAGACTTGCTGCCTCCCCTTTCTTGTCGTTGCGTCTACCTGATGGGAATAACAACTTTATCTAATAGCAACCACCTCCTCTCAGTAATTAAAGTGCACTTGATAATATACAAGTATAATTGATTATATAGGGAAAAAGTACTACTGTCAAGGATAATATTAGGGAATTTAGTTGAAGCCGGATGATTAAGAACGGAGAAGCAGTCAGTTGCTACGAATTTACCTCTGCGTCAATCAGCTCGTAGCTAATACCTTCCTTTTCTATTCTGGCTATTAGGTCGGACGTCTCGTTATCTACACAGACGACAAGGGGGGGAAGGCCACTTTTGGCAGCTTCAATAGCTGCCTCCACGGCTCCGTACCGGCAGAATTCGGCTCCAGCTTTGCGTAAGGCAACAAATGATTCAAGACCTAAGGAGGTTATGAAGGCACTTTTATCTAGGTGTGCTCTTAATATGTTGTAATTAACTCTGCTTGAGCCACCATTTTGCACCCCGGGCACTCTCAGTATGGTTACCCTACCTACCTCCAGTGGCACTATCCCCTCTATATTGGTGATACCAACATCCTCACCCGGCTTGGCACCGGAAATAGTGATCCCGGTTGCTTCATGAGCTTTATTGCTGGAAGCGAAGAGCAATCCACCCTTCATCTTTAAGCCGACTTTTTGGTTCCTTTCCAAGTCGTCCTCGGCAAGTGCGGCGCAAATGGAGATATTGGTAACCGCTCTCTGAATGAAGGTATTGTAGTTACTCAGTTCCCTCAACGTCTTGATTATCCAGTTGACACCTTCATTAGTTACTCTATAACTGGAGCGCCCTTCGGAGGTAAGCAACCTTTCTCTGGTAAGTTGAGATATGTAGTTCGACACCGCCTGGGGAGTGATATCCAGCTTTTTGGCAATGTCTCTCTGCTGGACACCTGGACCGGAGTTGGCTATTTCAACCAATATCTGAAATCTCGTGGTCAGGTTTTTGTTTCGCAATACTTCTATCATAATCTACCAGAATTGATTATTAATCAACTACGCTTGACTGTTGCCATTATAGCACTTCTGTGAGGAAAGGCAATCAGGAACTCATCGCAAGAATACTTTATACAGCATTCCCTCTCTGCTTGACAGCCCACGGTCTGGCCAGGTCGGAGCTAAGTCGTTAATAACCCTTCTACAAAATCACTCTATTTTGCCAGGGTTACATTCCTGATTGGTCAGGGGCTTTTAGGCTTTTTGGAGCCGGGAGACAAGATTACGGTACTTTTCCGCTGGATTTGCCTGCCGGAATATGGCGCTGCCCACATAGAGCACGCCGACGCCGGCGCTGGCAACTTGGACGATGTTGCTTTCCTTGATGCCGCCATCGGCGCCTATTTCAATATTGGGAAAGCGGCGGCGAAGCTCAGCCACCCTGCCCAGCACCTCCGGTATAAACCTGCTGCCATAAAAGCCGGGGTTAACGGTCAGGAAAAGAACCGAGTCTATGTCATCAACCAGATGGACAAAGGCATCAACATCTGTTTCCGGGTTGATGGCTAACCCCACCCCCAGACCAAGTTCCCTGGCTTTTGAGATAACAAGGTGCGGCGATGAAGTAGCCTCATAGTGAAAGATTACCCTCTGCGCCCCGGCTTCCCCAAAATTTATCAGGTAGTCCTCGGGGCGCTCCACCATGAGGTGGGCTTCCCAGCCAATTTTCATGGGCAGTGCCATCAAATCCTGATAGGTTATGCTCTGTGAGGGCACAAAGCGGCCATCCATGATATCAAACTGCACATAGCTGGCAAAACTCTCTACTTGGTGCACCATGGTTTCCAGAGCTTGGCGGTCATCGGTTAGAATAGCCGGTACAACCTTTTTAATTTTAGCCATCTTTACTTCCTTTACACTGCTATTTCAATTCTTTCACCAGCTTTAAGATGCTGGCTTGGTCACCGCGTCTGAAATGAACCCTGACGACACTCCGCCCTATTGACTGCAGGCTCTGGAGGTCTCCCAGAGCCTGGGCATCAGCCACTACACCGAAAGTGTAGGCTTTGCCCGGGATAGGAATTTGTTGCTCATGGTCGGCAGTTATCTGCAGGAACAACCCGGTGGCTGGACCTCCTTTATGAAGCTGACCAGTTGAGTGCAGGAAGCACGGTCCGTAGCCAACAGTGGTGGCGATGCCATATTTTTCCACCACCCGGCGGCGGAGTTCTGCCAGTGCCCTGTCCACCCCGGCTGTCTTTTTCAGATAAGCCATAATAGCCAGATACCTGCCCTTTTCGACTTTAGTCAGCAGTTCACTGAAGGAGCTTGGGGTCTCTATCTGAGGCAGGTTGCCGGCGGTGATATACTCCCCAAGCAGGCGCTCTGTGGCGTCCTTGGTCTGCTGGACATTGGGCTGGTCAAAGGGATTGATACCCAGCATTGCCCCGGCTATGGCGGTGGCAAACTGCCAGCGGTAGAACTCGGCTCCCAGGTCGTACCTATCTTTTAGCTCCAGAACCAGCATTGGTTGTGCCCAAGAGCGGATACGCTCTATTGCTGTATCTATTCCAGAGTTGTTGTCATCCTCAAGGCGCAAAAAGACAAAGAAGCGGTCATCACCATAATAGTCGGCTTCCACCAGGGGCTCGCCAACAACCGGTACAATGCCCTTGCCCTCTTTGCCCGTGCTCTCGGCAATAAGCTGCTCTAGCCAGAGCCCGAAGCTTGAGATGGCGGGTGAGGTAATAACCGTAAGCTTATCTCTCCCTTTTAAGGCTAGAGTAGCCAGGTATGCTCCCAGCCAGGCACCGGGATTATCACGGATGGGCACACCGGGGGCGCATGCCTCTCTCATTCCGCCTGCCTGCTCAAGCAGCCTTGTGATGTTGATACCAGCCAGAGCGGCTGGAACTAAGCCGAAGTAGGAAAGGACAGAGTAGCGTCCGCCGATGTCGGGCGGGTTTAGGAAAATGCGTCGGAACCTTTCCCTTGTCGCCAGTCTCGCCAGTGGCGTACCGGGGTCGGTTATTGTAACAAAGCTCCCCCCTGCTTTATCCTTCCCGATAGCTATCTCCACAAGATTTCTAAAGTAGCGGTAGAGGCAGAGAGGCTCGGTGGTGGTGCCAGATTTTGAGGAGACCAGAAACAAGGTGCGCGCCGGGTCGGTAGCCTGTGTCACCGATTGCACCCAAGCGGGCATGGTTGAGTCCAACACTATGATTTCAGGATAGCCGGCGGCACTGCCAAATGTCTGCCTTAGCACCTCAGCCCCAAGACTACTGCCACCCATACCAAGGAGGACCACCTGGCGAAAGCCAGCCTCAATTATCTCCTGGGCAAAGGACTGCAGGGCCGGCATCTGCCTCGACATTTGGTCGGCAACGGTAAGCCAGCCGAGGCGGTTTGTAATCTCGGTCGGTTCCGGTTTCCAGACAGTATGTTCCCTCCGCCAAATTCGAGCCACTATGTCGCCTTGACCGAGGTCAGACAGAGCCGCCTCTACATCGCTAAGATAATTGTCCATGCGCAATAACTCAACAGTATGGGGTCATTGATTGCCCCGAAGTATCTTTATGGGGGCTGGTGGTGCTTACTTTACGGTGACCACCCCCCTTGGCTGGCTGACCACCTCGCCAATGATAGCTGCATCTGCCACGCCCGCCCGCTTTAGCTGCTTGAGCAGCCTTTCCGCTCCCTCCGGGCTTAAACAAATTAGCAAGCCGCCGGAGGTCTGCGGGTCAAAGAGGATATCCTGCCTGTAATCAGGCAATTCGGGGGCAATTTTAACTGATGGTGAGTAAAATTCCCGGTTGCGCTGTAGACCGGCCGGGCACATTCCTTGTCTGGCAAACTCGCCGGCTTCAGGGAAGGAGGGGATAGAAGAAGCCTTGAGGTTGATGCCCACCTGGCTGTTTTGGGCTAGCTGAACGGTGTGACCGAGCAGCCCAAAACCGGTGACGTCGGTGCAGGCATGGACACCCACCTCCTGCATTAGCTCCGAAGCCTGGCTGTTTAAGGTTACCATGCACCTTGTCAGCTTGGCTATTGTCGCCTCTTTTACCATTTTGGCTTTGAGGGCGGTGCTTATTATGCCCGTGCCCAGTGGTTTGGTGAGTATGACCATGTCCCCTGCCCTGGCGCCGGCATTGGTCACTATCTTCTCGGGGTGCACGATACCGGTAACAGAAAAGCCGTACTTGAGTTCAGCATCATCAATGCTGTGCCCCCCCACCAGAGCCACCCCGGCCTCACTCATCTTATCTATCCCGCCGCGCAGGACAGCCTTCAATACCGAGATAGCCAGGGACTTGGTGGGAAAGCAGACTAAATTCATGGCCGTCACTGGCTGGCCGCCCATGGCATAGACATCACTTAGGGCATTGGCGGCAGCAATCTGACCAAATGTGTACGGGTCATCAACTATGGGCGTGAAGAAATCTACCGTCTGAATGATAGCCAGCTCGTCCGTTAGCTTGTAGACGCCGGCATCATCCAGATTTGCCATGCCACGAATCACATTCGGGTTAGCTATTAAGGGCAAATCACATAGCGCCTTTTTTAGGTCTCCCGGACCCAATTTAGAAGCTCAACCGGCCCCGCGAACACTCTCGGTCAAGCGGGGGTCTTTTCTGCTATCCATTTAGCGCCTCCGTCTGGTATTGTAGCACTCTCGGCATCAGAAAGGCAAAGCTGCCGCTGGGGGATGATTTTGAAAGTGAGCCCGAATATAGTAAAATGGTGGGGTAAATGGAAAGCATGCTTCGCCATCTGCCCAGTGTTGACAAGGTGCTCTCTGAGGAACAGGTCAGGCAGCTTGAGAAGACCTATCCCCATAGCCTGCTTTTAGACCTGGTTCGTCACCACCTGGAGCGCAGCCGCCAGTTAATTGCCGCCGGCAAGCCCTGCCCCTCCCTTGATGAGATAGTGGACGCTGTTTGTGACCAGGCACGCGCCCTGACCAGCCCCAGCCCCTGCCCCTTGGTTAATGCCACCGGCGTCATACTCCATACCAACTTGGGTCGTGCCCCGCTCAGCAAGGAGGCAATGACGGCTATGGATGATGTTGCCGGCGGTTACTGCAATCTGGAATTTGACCTTGAGAGCGGCAAGCGGGGCTCCCGCAACAGCCACATTGAACAGCTTCTGTGCCAGCTAAGCGGGGCTGAGGCGGCGCTGGTGGTAAACAACAATGCCTCGGCGGTGCTGCTCGCCCTTACCGCCCTAGCCAGAAGGAAGGAAGTGGTTGTTTCCCGCAGTCAGGCGGTGGAGATTGGGGGTGGCTTCCGCATCCCCGATGTAATGCGTCAGAGCGGGGCCAAGCTGGTTGAGGTGGGGACGACCAACTGCACCTATTTTGCTGACTATGAGGCGGTCATTAACCCGCGAACAGCAGCCCTGATGCGTGTTCACTCCAGCAACTTCCGGCTGATGGGTTTTATTCACTCTGTTACTCTTGACGAACTGGTAACGCTTTCTAACCGCCATGACCTGCCAGTTTTTGACGACCTGGGTAGTGGCTGCTTTCTAGACACTTCCAATTTCGGGCTTGACCCTGAGCCTACTGTGGGGCAGAGCGTTGCTTCTGGCGCCGGCCTGGTCTTCTTTTCTGGCGACAAGCTTATGGGCGGTCCTCAGGCTGGCATTATTGTCGGCAAAAAACAGCTTGTTGATAAGTTGCGGAAGCACCCGTTGGCGCGGGCAGTGCGCATTGACAAGATAAGGCTGGCCGGTCTGGTGGCGACATTAGTCCACTACCTTAAGGGTGAGGCATTGGAGAAGATACCGGTATGGCGCATGGTCTCGGCACCGGTGGAGGAGATTAACAATCGCGCCAGAAGATGGGCTGAAGCGGCTGGCAGTCTGGCTCGGGTGGTGGACGGGGAGACGATGATAGGCGGCGGCAGCCTGCCTGGCGGCACCCTGCCCACGAAGCTGGTCGCCATTGGTGGGCGGGGTGGCAAAAACACCGCCCCTGCCTTAAGCCGGCGGCTGCGGTCTCGGCAGACTCCCATCATCGGGCGCATTAGCGGCGACAAATTGCTCCTTGACCCGCGCTCAGTCCTTCCTGAAGAGGACAAGATTGTCCTTGAGGCTCTTAAGGAACTAGCCACCCATGCTTGATATCAGTTAATTTTTTGGCGGAGGGCTACTATGTTTGTGCTGGGTACGGCCGGGCATATAGACCACGGCAAGTCAGTTTTGGTGCATGCCCTAACTGGAATTGACCCTGACCGATTACGCGAGGAAAAAGAGCGGGGGATGACCATTGACCTCGGCTTTGCCTGGTTTAAGCTACCCAGCGGGCAGGAGGTGGGGGTTGTTGATGTCCCCGGTCATGAGCGGTTTGTCAGGAACATGCTGGCTGGGGTGGGTGGCATTGACCTTGCCCTGCTTGTTGTCGCCGCCAATGAAGGGGTGATGCCCCAGACCAGAGAGCACCTGGCTATTATCGACCTCCTTGAAATAAAAAGAGGGGTTGTCGCCATCACTAAAAAGGATACTGTGGATGATGAGCTTTTGAGCCTGGTCAGGATGGAGGTGGAGGAGCTGATTGCCCCTACTACCCTAGCCCAGGCACCGATTATCCCCGTCTCGGCGGTAACCGGTGAAGGCCTGCCTGACCTGGTGGCGGCTATTGATAATCTCCTAAGCACTGCCGAACCGAGAAAGGACTTGGGGAAACCAAGACTTGCCATAGACCGCGTTTTTACCATCGTCGGTGCCGGCACGGTAGTCACCGGGACATTAATTGACGGCTCACTTGCGGTGGGACAGGAGGTGGAGATTATCCCCGCCGCTCTAAAGTCGCGCCTGCGGGGGTTGCAGACACACAAATCCGCCATTAAGGTGGCTACTCCCGGCAGCCGGGTGGCTGCCAATCTGGTTGGCGTTACCACCGCCCAGCTCCAGCGCGGCGATGTGCTCACCAAGCCTGGCTGGTTACTGCCCACCATGATGCTCACTGCCAGACTCCATCTGCTGCCCTATCTCCGCCGCCTGCGGCATAGCACCACCGTCAGCCTTCATACCGGGGCTACCGAGGTAATGGCTAAGGTGCGCCTTTTGGAGAAGGAGGAAATTCAGCCGGGAGAGGTTACCTGGGCTCAGTTTTTGTTGAATAAGCCGGTGGCTGTAGTTAGTGGCGACCGCTTTATTATCCGCTCCCCCGAAGATACCCTTGGCGGTGGCGAGATTGTCGGTGTCCATGATAAGCGGCTGCGCCGCTTTCGCCCCCATATTATTCAAAACCTGAAGGTGAGAAAGGAAGGCACTGCTGAGGAGATTATTGCCGCTCTGGTGGAGACAAGACAGCCGCTGGCGCTTGATGGCCTCCTGGCTCAATGCAATCTGCCCGCCAGCAGTGCTCAGAAAGCCGTGGAGACCCTTATCCAGCAGGGTCAGCTAGTTTCTCTGGGTGAGCACCGTCTTCTCCTCACCAAGCTGGGCTGGGAGAAGCTGAGCGGAAAGGCACTGGCTATAGTTGAGGACTACCACCGCCGCTTCCCGACCCGCCCTGGTATGCCCAAGGTGGAGCTAGCCAGCCGGCTGAAGCTGGGAGGATACTCGGCGGCGGCTCGGCAGCGGCTGGGGGAGGAGGGCATTCTGGTTGAAGAGGGGGCAATTATACGCTCTCCCTCACACCAAATCCAGCTTACCCCGGCTCAGCAGGCGAAGATTGACGTCTTCCTTAAGTCCATCGCCAAAGACCCCTATTCTCCGCCCACTGACCTCAAAATTGAGCCCGATTTGCTCACTCTGCTCATTGAGCGGCAGCAGGTGGTGAGGGTAAGCAGCAATATTGTCTTTCTAGCCCCGACCTATAATGATATGGTATCAAAGGTAGTAGCTCATATTAAGGCCAGGGGCAGGGTAACGCTGGCTGAGGTGCGGGACTTGTTTCATACCAGCCGAAAATATGCCCAGGCATTTCTGGAGCATCTGGACGAGAAGAAGATAACCCGCCGTGTTGGCGATGAGCGGGTGCTGTGGCGGGAGCGCATGGGAGTCGAACCCACCGAAGACACTACTAATGCCCCCCGACGGATTTGAAGTCCGCGAAGCCCACCGGGACTCATC